>JAZDGZ010000284.1:0-10646 GCA_043806375.1 Pseudomonadota bacterium
TTCTTCGAGCCGTGGCTAATAAACCGGCTTTCATTGCCTGGAACGGGTGGCCGCCTGAAGCCGCAAAACAGCTGCTAGAAGTAGGCTGGTTCGAGTTCCGGGTCGGCAATGATCTTCCGTCGAAAGCACGCGGCGTGACAGAACCAAGTCTGAGCGAGGCGCCGACTGTTTTCAATCGTCAGCCTGCACGGATCGACCTTGGTCTCGCTAATGGCCTGCCCGCAGAAGCAGCACCGTCCTGTCCTCACATCGGGCTCTTTCTCTTTAGCCAAGGGGTTCCTCCAACCGCTAAAAATAATAGATGCTGCCCGAGGGCAGCCTTTGCCGCCATGGATAATTTTGAAAGGAAGATAAGAGAGTTTATAGAATCATGATACCTCACCTCTCTAAGATGAGTCAATGAAATAGTTGACCCGTGGAGTCAAAGAGCAGAGAGGCCTCCCCTCGAATTCCATTTCGCCCTCCTTATGAGCTTGACTCAAACGCATAATTGTGACAGATAACTTATGATTACAGGACTAAAATCTACTGAAGGGGCCCCTCTTCGGAGAGATGACCGGAATGGAACAGATAAACGAATTCATTGAAATTGGCTCGTAGTAAGTGAATCGGGAGAAACGATCATGAATCTTAAAGACATCCTCTCATATCTTTCGTACAGACAGGCCTGCAAATTGCTGGGGCCTGCAGGAGAACAATTGATCAGGGCAGGCGGCAAATACGAGATTGACATCGGCGAGCAGGTGGTCTGGGGAAGTGATTTCTTCAAGCTCAATTTGGGGGAGACCGCCGTTACCATCGCTTTGGAACCAGGGAAACCAAGGCGACTCAATTTTACCTGTAGTGCGTGCCGGGCGGCATGTGAACATACTGGGGCGGCGTTTTCCCTGATCCTTGAGGAGAAGTTGGCATTGGGTCTTTCGGCGCCACCCCCGGAAAGGCAGCCGGTCGAAAGCCTCAGCGATGAGGAGCTCATCAAACAAGCCATCGAGGAAAGGGCTGAAAGGGCACGCACAGAGAAAATGCAACTGAAGTCGATGGACAAGGATACATTGTGGACCGATTATACAATCACCAGTTATTCTTCAGGAAAGAGTTATCGGGTTGCCTTAAGGGGCTGGAATAGAGGCGATTCCTACTGCTCATGCCCCGACTTCCGGAAAAACACGCTGGGAACCTGCAAGCACATTCTGTACACCATCGAAGAAGTTAAAAGACGATTCGGCAAAACGGTGAGGGAAACCCGCTACCGTCTCGAAAACATCGCTGTCCATCTCCACTATGGCGAAAAACAGGAATTGCGGATGCTGGTGCCGGACCCTCTCGATGATCGAATCACGAAACGGATCCGTCCTCTGATAAACAGAGGGATAGAAAACGTTGGAGATTTGTTATCGCGAATCAAAGAGGTCGAAACTCTCGGTCATGAAGTGACAATTTATCCTGATGCAGAAGAATACATCACCGGGGTTCTCTATCTTGAACGGATAAAAAACAAGGTCAACGAGATACGCAAGAATCCAAAAAACCATCCCCTCCGAAAGACCCTCCTAAAAACGGAGTTGCTTCCCTATCAACTCGACGGCATTGCCTTTGCCGTTGGAACCGGAAGGGCCATTCTTGCGGATGACATGGGACTGGGCAAAACCATTCAGGGGATCGGGGTTGCTGAGATGCTCTCTCTCGAGGCGGGTATTTCAAAGGTCCTCGTCATCTGCCCGGCGTCTCTTAAATCCCATTGGCGCTTAGAGATCGACCGTTTCTCACATCACGATTGCCAGCTTGTCTACGGAACAGCAGAAGAAAGATCCAGCCAATATGGCAACGCCTGCTTCTTCACCATCTGCAATTATGAGCAGGTGCTTCGTGATATCACCTCTATCGAAAAGATAAAATGGGACCTCATTGTACTGGATGAAGGGCAGAGGATCAAAAATTGGGAAGCCAAGACGAGCCACGTGATCAAGGCATTGAAATCTCCCTTTGCCCTTGTTCTTTCAGGCACCCCCCTTGAAAATCGTCTCGATGACCTTTATTCCATCGTAGAGTTTATTGATGATCGACGTCTTGGGCCCGCTTTTCGTTTCTATAGCAGATACAGAGTCGTGGATCAAAAGGGGAAGGTACTGGGATACAAAAATCTGGATGACCTGAGAGAAAAACTGAAGCCCCTTCTCCTCCGCCGAACGAGAAACCAGGTGATGGCGGAGCTCCCCCCGAGGACGACAGAGATCAGAAGAATCCCCCCCACGGAAGAGCAGTTGAATGTCCACAACGGCCAGATGAGAATTGTTCAAACGATTATCTCGAAAAGGTACATCTCCGAAATGGACCTCCTACGGCTCCAGAAGGCCTTGCTCATCTGCAGAATGGCTGCGAACAGCACGTACCTGGTTGACAAGATCCCGCCGGGTTACTCCAGCAAACTGGTTGAATTTGAAAATCTGCTGGAACAACTGGTTGCAGAAGAGGATCGGAAAATCATCCTTTTCTCCGAATGGACCACCATGCTCAACCTGATTGAGCCCTTTCTTGAAGACCGGAAGCTACGTTATGTCAGGCTGGATGGCTCCGTGCCCCAAAAAAAACGGCAAGGCTTGATCCACCAGTTTCAAAAAGAACCGGATTGCAAACTGTTTATCGCGACCAATGCCGGGGCTGTAGGTCTCAATCTTCAAGCAGCCAATACCGTGATCAATATCGATCTTCCATGGAATCCAGCGCTTCTTGAGCAAAGGATATCCCGCGCTCATCGCATGGGACAGAAGAGGCCGGTTCAGGTCTTTCTCCTTGTCACGGAAGAGACCTTGGAGGAAAAACTTCTGGGCACCCTCTCTGCCAAACATGCATTGGCCCTGGCCGCGCTCGATCCGGATTCGAAGGTGAAATCCGTCGACCATGCCAGTGGCATGGAGGAACTGAAGCGACGTCTGGAGGTGCTCTTGGGAACAAAGCCCCCTGCCTCTCCGGACGAAAGCCTAAGGGTTGAGGTGGAAAGAGAAGCGGAACGGTTGGCCAGGAAAGAGAGAATGGCAAGTGCAGGGGGGCAACTGTTAGGGGCTGCCTTTTCGTTTATCGGTGAGATGTTTTCTCAAAAAGAAGAAACCGAACAGGACACTCAATTGGCGGAGACTTTAAAAAATCGACTCTCTGAGTGTCTGGAGAGAGAAGACGACGGTCGACTTAAATTGACCATCTCCCTTCCGGACGAATCCATCCTGGACAATCTTTCAAAATCACTCGCCCGCATACTCGGCTTGGCGCAGAAACAATAATGTCTTTTCCCTCTTTTCAGGCAAATAAGTGGCGTCAAGCAAAGAATTCGGAATCCTCTCGGGTCAGCCACTGCCGCCGACCACTGAGCGCCACGATGGAAACTTCTTAACTGGAGGATAGGGTAACCATCGACAGGATACTGCTGGAATCTATAGAGCTGAGTCCAAACGTTCAGGGTGTTCCCTCAACCAACGCCGATAGGCTGCCTGGATCACTTCCAGATCGCCAAGCCGATGAGCGCAGATCTCATAAAGTTCTTCAGCAGAAATCTCATGGTAAAAATGCACCATCCGGTTTCGATAGCCCGCCAGAAGACGAAGGATCTCCGCTTCCTTTTCAAGCAAGACCCCTTGTTCCTTCAGTCGTGCCGCTATTTCTTTGTATTCACTGATCCCGAGACCGTATCCCTTGGCCAAAATATGGCGTCCAAGATCAAAGAGCGCCTCAAGACTTCGGCGTAAACATGATTCTGCTGCCCAGAGGTTTCGTCGATCGCCAAAGAATACCTCACGGTCTTCCAGGGGCAAGGATCTGATCTCTCGGAGCAGATAGTTGACGACATCGAGGCGGTCTGCCACCACCCGCCTTGAAATGAGATGAGGCGTCATTTGGGTTCTCCCAGAACCAGGGACATTCGTTCCCGCTCCAGGGGAAGCAGGTCGCCTGCCCGTCGCAAAATATAGAGGTCGTACTCGTCAGTCTCGTGCTCATCTCGAGCATAGAGACGTTCCCCCCGGATGATCTCAGCCGCCAGGAAGGGGTCCGCCTCGCTCAGCAACACCAGGTCCGCTCTCATACCGTCAAATAGATCCTCGAGTGCCATGGCCAGAGAAACCTTTTCAGCAATAGACCAACTCTTTCCTGATAGGCTTCTCACTCCAACGTCCACGTCCGATGAACCCTTTGGCAGATCATCCTTTAGCCCCGCCAGCCAATCCCGCACCTTCTGGGCTTGGCTTCCAAAGATATAAAGAGTCACTACTCCGGATTGCTGGCAAATCCGTTCCAGTATTTCTCGACGTCCTTCCATCACTCCCGCCTCTCAACCCCATCCGTTCGGCGCATAAAATCTGAGTTTATCTTATCACAAATTGGCAGTCTGATAAAGCAGTTAATAATGCCCGAATCCCGATTTAGGAAATTGTCATTGCGAGGGAACCGAAGCAATCCCGCCGTTTTCAACGAGATTGCCGCGCACCTTTCAGGTGCTCGCAATGACACGAGGGACAAGCGGTTTCCTTTCCTAAATCGGGATTTGGGTAATGCATGATCTCACTTGCATAATTGGCTTAATTTCATTAGAATTTCTTCATTCAGTCTTTCGAGGAGGCCCTGAAAACGGATAGGGAGAAGTCTTTCGCCAAGACGGCCGATCACATCCGGTCCCTTAAAGAACGCGGAAAATATGGGGAAGCGGAGGAAGAGATCCGGCAGACGCTGGAGGACAATCCGGACAACCCTTCGCTCAAAACCAGCCTGGCGGATCTTTATCTCCGCCAAGGGAGGCTGGCCGAAGGGAGGATTCTCGTCGAGGAGGTCCTGGCCGCTGATCCCCAGCACCCCCAGGCTCTCTCTGTTCTTGGCGACCTTTTTTTTAAACAGCATTCCCCTCAACAGGCGCTGGACTGTTATCAGCAGGCCTTTCTCAGGGACTCCAGGCCTTACCTGATCCTCAAGATGGCCAGGGCTCTCAAAGAGATGAGGCAATTTGAGAAGGCCATCCAGGAACTGGAGAGGGTTCTCGTGGTCAAACCCAGGAGTCTTTCCTTTCTTAAAGAAAAGGCCATCATTCTCAACCGGATGAAAAAGTTCGATCAAGCCCTCGAGACCTTTGAGAAGATCAAAGAGATCTCCCCCGAAGACCCTTTTGTTCAGAAGGAGATCCTCCGCTTACGGAGCCGCTCACGGCCTGAGACGCAGGTTCTTAAAGAGCTTCAGGCCGTCGTCGGCATGAATTCGAAAAAGGATAATGCCCAGATGCACGGGCTGCTGGCGCAGAAGCTTAAGGGAGCGGGTCTGGTCCGGGAGGCGGCAGCGGAATACAGGGCAGCCTCAACCCTGGAACCCGGTAACCCCTATTTTCTTAAACAGCAGGGGTTCTGCCATTACCGCGAGGGGAATTATGATGAAGCCATTCACTGTCTCGAAGAGACGTTCCGAGGGGACCCTTCAGATTACGTCGTACTCAAGACCCTTGAGAAATGTTACGAGGCGCAGGGGAGGATGAAGGGGTTCCTCGACCTCCTTCAGGAAGCTCTTCAGCAACATCCCGAGCAAACGCCCCTTCTTGGAACGATCAAGAAAGTTCGTAAAAAGCTAATCCCGGAGCCACCTAAGGATTCTTGAATTGAATACTGTTTTTTCCGAAAGCGATCAGCGCCTTCTGCAGGCCCGACACCTTATGGAGAGGGTCTTCGGATTCCGGGATTTCCGGCCCGGCCAGGAGTCGATCCTGGAAGCCGTCTTCTCGGGAGAAGACACCCTGGTCGTCATGCCCACCGGGGGAGGGAAGTCTCTCTGTTACCAGCTTCCGGCTTTGGTCCTGCCGGGCGTCTGCCTGGTCATTTCCCCCCTCATCGCCCTCATGAAGGATCAGGTCGACTCGTTACGGGTCCGGGACCTTCCGGTCGTCTCCGTTCACAGCCTCATGGGCATGGGAGAACAGGAAGAAGCATTGAACAAGATTGCCGTTGGGGCCTACAAGATCATCTACGTCTCCCCTGAGCGCCTCCGGAACAGTCTGTTCATAGGTGCCCTTAAGAGACAGCCTGTATCCCTGGTGGCCGTGGACGAGGCGCACTGCATCTCTGAGTGGGGCCATGACTTTCGTCCGGATTATCTGCGGATAAGACAGTCCCTCGACTCTCTCGGTCAACCTCAAACGATTGCCCTGACGGCCACGGCAACCGACCGTGTGCGTGAAGACATCTGTCAACAACTGAGACTTCGGGTTCCGCGGCAGTTTATCACCGGGTTTGATCGCAAGAACCTCTATTTTGAAGTCACGCCCGTAAAAAGCTCGGAGGAGAAACTTTCTCTCCTGTCCAGCCGGCTTGAGGACCTCCAGGGAGGAGCGATCGTTTACGCAGGCACGCGGAAAAGCGTCGAAAACACCGTAAGCTATCTCTGCCGACACGGGATCGAGGCCTCCGGATATCACGCCGGCATGGAGGAAGCGGATCGAACCCGCATCCAGGAGGTTTTTCTTGAAGGCCGTCTCAATCTGATCGTTGCCACCAACGCCTTTGGCATGGGCATCGACCGGTCTGACATCCGCATGGTCATTCACCAGCACCTTCCCGGAACCGTGGAGGCTTACTACCAGGAGTGCGGTCGAGCCGGCCGTGATGGAGACCCGTCGACCTGTCTCCTCCTTTTTTCAGCCAACGATCGCCGGCTACAGGAGTTTTTTATCGAATCGACCTATCCCCCTCGCGAGGTCGTCCTGGCCGTTTATGAAGCGCTTCTTCAACGATCAGAAGACCCCGTATGGTTGACCTACAGGGAGATCGGACATCTGTGCAACCCTGTCGTGGCGGAGATGGCAGTGGCCTCTTCCCTCAAGATCCTGGAAGAAGTTGGAATGGTCCACCGTCTCCATCGCTACGAGAATCTTGCCGAACTCTATTTTAAGGTTCGACCGAAGGAGATCCTCACCTCCATCTCCAAAAAGTCATCGGCCAAGGTTGCATTTCTGGGGGTTCTCTGCGACCATTATACGGACGAAGAGCTGCTGGAAGGAATCCAATTTCTCCCGGATGAGATCAACCGGAAAGCCGACCTTTCCAGGGAAGCCTTTCGCAGAGTCGTCGCCGACCTCGAAGAGCGGGGGGAAGGAACATATATCCCTCCCTTTCGGGGGAGGGGGCTCCGCCTCCTCATGCGCTTGCCGCCCGGGGAGCTCAAAATCGACTTTGAAAAATTGCATCTTCGCAAAGCCCATCAACTTGAAAAATTGAACCAGATGACGGCTTACGGGACGTTGAATCGATGTCGTAGGGCCTTTCTCTTAGACTATTTTGGCGAACGTCTCTCCCCCGAAAACTGCGAAGGCTGTGACATCTGCCAGGATCGCAAAAAGAGGCCCACCGGAAGCATGGACCATGTTGATCCTCTCCTGGCTGCAAAGATCCTGAGCGGTGTGACCCGCCTTCAGGGCCGTTTCGGCCAGGGCATGGCCGTAAAAACGTTGACGGGTTCCAAAGAAAAGTCCATTGAAAAGTTCAACCTTCATCACCTCTCCACATACGGACTCCTGGCCGGTTTCAGTCAGGCCCAGGTAGAGAAATGGGTTCAGGAATTGATCGGCCATGGCTGCCTGAAGCAGGAGCTTACGCTGCTGGGAGAGAAGAATTACAGGGTTCTCCTCCTCACCCCCAGGGGTCAGGAGATCATGAAGAAACGGGAAAAGGTTCCTCTTTCCCTTCCCCCTTCCACGGAAAAGACCGAGGAGAGGCCAGCGGAAAAAGAATCCGAGAAGGGCCTTTTCGAGGAACTGAGGAGGTTGAGATTGGAACTCGCCCGAAAGGAAGGCCTGCCCGCTTACTGTATTTTCCATGACCGGACCCTGCGGGAGATGGCAGGCAAACGTCCGACAACTCAACGTGAGATGATGACGATCGTGGGGATCGGAGAGATCACGTTTAAAAAATATGGCCGGCCTTTTCTCGAGCTGATCTCCTCTTACGACACGATCGCGAGGAAGACAGGCAGGGAGGTGAAACCCTGATTCGAGTTGATGATCTCATCGAGGTCCCTGAAATCAAGACCGTCATTCAGCTGAAGGATCTTCAAGAATCGAACCTCCGGCGAATGATCCTCGACTCCTTTGTGGTTACGGCCGAGGTGTCGAAGAGTTTGGAGATGATCTTCGCCTCTCTTTCCAGGCCTGAGGGCCGGGGGGCATTTCTGAAGGGTCATTTCGGATCGGGGAAATCTCATTTTCTTGGCGTGCTCAGCCTCCTTCTCCGGTATCCGGAGTCCTGGGAAACCCTCACCAGCCAGGAGCCGTCTCTCGAGGGTTTCCGGAAAAACCTCCAGGCTCGAAAGTTTCTGGTTGTTGAGATCTCTCTCATCCAGCACCGGGGAACGGAGTTCCTCGAAGACATCTTCCTCAGAGAGGTCTTCCGTGAACTCTCCACGCATCTTGGCCACCCCTTTGAAGGAAGGGAGTCTCGGCAGGAGACATTCGAGGAGATTCGGCGGGCCATGAGGGGTCTCGGTTTCTCCGGAATGGTCCTTCTTGTCGACGAGCTCTCTGAGTTTCTGCGCTCCAAGACCGATGCCCATGCCTACAACGAAGACATTCGCCTCCTCCAGTACCTGGGAGAGGAGGCCTCCTCATTCCCCCTATGGATCGTCGCCTCTCTCCAGGAATGGATTGAGGAGACGGGAGAGATCAATCAGGACACCTTCAACAAGATAAAGGATCGCTATCCGGTGCGCATCACCCTGGGCCGCTCCCACATCGAGGAGTTGATCTCTCATCGTCTGATTCGTCACCGGGAAGGGGCCGATGATGAAATACGAAAAGTCTTTCGGTCGCTGCGGCGCTACTTCCCCTCTTTCCCGGTGGAGGAATCACGATTTGTCAGGCTCTATCCCGTCCATCCCGCAACCATTGCCCTTCTCGACCGTTTAAGACCCCTCTTCTCCGAACATCGCGGCATTGTGGACTTTATTCATTATCGTCTGAAAGGAGATACAGAGCGGGGAATTCCCTCTTTCCTTGAAAAACCAGCTCAGGAGCTTCTGGGCCCATCAGCCATCTTCGACCATTTTCTGCACCGCATCCGGGAGATGGCTGAAACCCAGCCCTTCGTGGAAAAGGGGTTCGAGTACTTTCAGGACGAGATCCCGCAGATATTCAAAGACGCGGACCAGCAGAAGGTGGCCCTGGACGTGGTGAAATTGCTTGTCCTCTTTGCCATCTCTCCGGTAAAGACCAGATACACCGCGCGCCACATGGCCGAGATGATCATGTTCAAGGTGACCGATCTTGAAGCGGATATCAATTATCAATACTGCCGCGACATCCTTGAGCGTCTTGGCAAAGAAACCTCCTACATCGTTGTAACCCCGGGGAAGGACCCTTTCGATGACCATTTCAGCCTTGATCTCCGTGTTGATATCACGGCGCTCCTGCGGCGCAAAATCAAACAGGGAGTGACTGAGATATTCCCAGGTGACCGCCGGCTCTTCGACCGCCTCCTCCCCTTTGCAGAGTCCCCTCACCTTCCCTTTGCAGGATGGGCCGAGCAGAAACAGCAAAGGGTTTCCGTCCCATGGGAATATACCCGGCGGGCAGGGATTATTCTTCTCCGTCAAATCGATGAGGTCCCGCTGGCGGAAGCCGAGGGGCTGGCCGAGGAATGGAAGCGGACGGAAGAGGACTTCTTCCTTGTCGTGGGCACAACCCGTGGAATCGAGCGGCAGTATGAATACCTCCGCCAGACCCTGCTGCCATCGCTCAAAGAAAAATGCCCGGGCACCTTCCTCTTCTGGGTCCCTGCTTCGATCGAAGAAGGAGACGAAGAATGGCTGAAGGAGCTTCTGGCCGGCCTCCTCCTGCTTGACCACTACCGGGAGGAGCCTTCTGAAGGGGGACAGCGGGCAAAGGAATATCTTCAGCATCTCCTCAATGACGGCAGGAAGAGGCTTGGAGAGATTCTGACCCGGGCTTACTTTCACGGGCTTCTCCTGTGGGACGACAGACAGGTGGAAGTCTCTTCGTACGGGTATCTTACCCAGGAAAAGTTTCTTCAGGAATTCATCCCTCCCCTCCTCTCGCGGAGGTTCCCCAAACACAACAGGGTCCACCCTTACCTGGAAGCCCTGTCTCCGACGACCATTCCAAATTTGCTCCGGGAGTTTTTTGCCACCGGAGTCCTCGATGTGGACGAGCGATCAAAATTCGGCATGCGCAGCGTCCTGGACGGGCTTCTGAAGCCCATGGGCCTGGTCAGGAAGAAGGGGAATCAGTATTTTCTTCACGTGGACCCCAAGACCAATGAGCTGGCCGAGCGCTTCTTCTCGCACCTGGACAAGGGAGCCCTGCCTCCTGACGCCTTATACTGGTCCTTCCGGAAGGGTGATTATGGCCTTTTCAAGAATCAATTTGAGATCCTTGCCCTCGCCTTGATCTTCTCAGGGAATATCGTCGCCTACCAGGGACAGAGAAAGAGAGGGTTGGAAGACATCTCCCGCAGTGGCCTTCAGGGAATCACGGCCCTCGGCAGGGGAGAGATCTTAAGCGAGGAGCTCCGGCAAACCATCCCCCAGCACCCCCTTGTTCCGGATAAGTTCAGAAAGGGGACCTTCACCCTTCCCTCCCAGGAGGCGCTCTGGAATGAGATCAAGGTTCGAAAGGA
>JAZDGZ010000285.1:0-12308 GCA_043806375.1 Pseudomonadota bacterium
CCCGTAGGGCTTACAGGTCGGAGGGTAGAGCCTATGCCTCGGAGGGAGTCATGCATTCTTTTTCCCAACACCCCAGTACTCCATTACTCCAGGTCCTTCTGACTCTTGCTCTTCTGCGCTGTTCTACGGTCTCAGTACGGGCTTGATCACCCGCCCTTTTTCCATGTCTTCCGCCGCCTGGTTTATGTTGTCAAGGGGGTAGAATGTGATCATTCGGTCAAAGGGCAATCGCCCCTGCCTATACAATTCAATCAATTTGGGGATAAACAGGTCGGGAATGGAGTCCCCTTCGATGATCCCCCGAACCGTTCGCCCGTTCATCATCCCGTCCATCTCCAGAGTCACCTCCGTACCTCGTGCCACGACCCCGAGCAACCCGCAAACCCCGAGGAGCGGCAGGACGTCAACTGCCTGCCGAAACACCTTGGGATTACCGACACATTCCAGGGTGAATTGCGGTCCCCCGCCGGTAATGTCCTGTATCGCCGCCACCGGGTCCGTTTCAGCGGCGTTGACCGTGTGGGTGGCGCCGAATTCCTTTGCCTTCTCGAGGCGCTCCGGAATAACGTCCACGGCGATAATGGTGGTACAACCGCACACGACCGCGCCGAGAACGGCGCTCATCCCGACCGGGCCCACGCCGAAAACGGCGATGGAGGACCCGGGCCTCGGGCGAAGGGCGTTCATGACCGCACCCGCGCCGGTCTGGACGCCGCACCCGAGCGGCCCCAGGATCTCCAGGGGGATGTCTTCCCTGACCTTTACGACATTTCGTTCATTGGCCAATGCAAAGTCGGCAAAAGAAGACTGGCAAAAAAAGGAGCCGTGGATGACTTGGTCGCCCTTTCGCAAGGTCGTCGTCCCGTCCGGACGGGCGCCGTGGAAGTTGTGAAGGAAGAAATTGAGGCCATAGGGATCATTGCCTGACTTGCATGAGGGGCATGCCCCGCAGCAATCCCAGCTCAATGCCACATGATCCCCCGCTTTGACCTTGGTCACCCGTTTCCCCACCTTTTCAACAACGCCCGCCCCTTCGTGTCCGAAGACGCTCGGCAGGGGGATCGGCAAATGCTGTTCGCGGGCGGCCAAGTCCGTATGACACATGCCTGCCCCGACAATACGAACGAGCACCTCATCATCATTCGGATCGCTGATTTCAAGTTTTTCAATGCTGAATTTTCCCGATTTCTCAAAAACGACCGCTGCTTTAATCTCCATTTTCCCCTCCTGAAGTTGGCACATTTCTAGGGAAGAATCCGGGCCCAGAGGACCAGGTTTTCAAACATTAAATAAAGTCAAAGACCCAAGTAGGCCTTTCTTATGAGTTCCTCCTTCAGAAGATTCTTGCTGTCGCCGGCCAGGATAACACGGCCGTTTTCCAACACGTAGGCCCGATCAGCGATCTCCAGGGTTTGCTGGACATTCTGCTCAATCAGAAAGATGGCCATGCCCTGGTCGCGGAGCTCCTGGATGATGCTGAAGATCTCGTCCACCACCAGCGGCGCCAGACCTGAGGACGGCTCATCAATAAGGCACATTCTCGGTCTTGACATTAAACCGCGACCCATAGCGACCATTTGCTGTTCGCCGCCGCTCAGTGTCCTGGCCAATTGCCCCTGCCTTGCTTCCAATATGGGAAAAAGTTGATAGACCTTCTTCAGGGTCTCGTCCTTGTCTTTCCATACACGTTTCGTGTAGGCGCCCATCTCCAGGTTTTCTCGGACCGACATGTCGGGAAAGAGTCTTCTACCCTCGGGGATATGGGATATACCCAGCGCTACAATGGCGTGAGATCTCAACCCGTCGATCCTTCCCCCGAGAAATGCGATATTTCCAGAAGCCGGGCGCACCAAACCGGATATGGCATTAAGAAGCGTTGTCTTGCCCGCTCCGTTCGCACCGACCAGGGCGACTATTTCCGCCTCATCAATTCTTAAAGAAACGCCCCACAGCGCCTGAATCTTGCCGTAGAAAGTATCAATCTTGTTCACTTCCAGCATGACCCTTCTCTCCCAAATAGACCTCAATAACCTTCTTGCTGGTAGCGATCTCCCGGGGCGTTCCTTCCGCAATCTTTGCACCGTGGTGGAGAACCATAATCCTCTCGCAGACGCTCATAATGGCTTTCATGACGTGTTCGATCATGATAATGGTAATTCCCCTGTCCCGAATCCGCGTCACCAACCCCATCGCCTCCCCCACCTCGGTCGCATTCAATCCTGCCATGATTTCATCCAGCAACAGGATTTCCGGCTTGGTGGCCAATGCCCTGGCTATCTCAAGCCTCTTCTGGTTGGCGAGGGTCAGGTCTTTAGCAGGCGTCGCTTTGAGCGCGGATAACCCCAGGAAGTCTAATACTTCCGTGGCTTCCCTTGCAGCTTCGACAGAGGACATCCCGGGTGACCGCCCAAAATAGGAACCCAGCATCACGTGGTCTATCACCGACATATCGGGAAAAACCTTGACCGTTTGAAAGGTCCTCGCCACCCCCATCCTGCAGATTCTGTGGGGCTTTATGCCGGTAATGTTCACGCCTTTATATCGTATGGTCCCGGACTTCGGAGTAAGGGCCGCCGATATAAGATTGAACAAGGTCGTTTTACCCGCCCCGTTCGGTCCTATCAGGCCGACGGTTTGGCCCTGCTCCACACTGAAGTCCACATTGGAAACCGCAGCCAGCCCTCCAAAATACTTGGTTACGCCTTGGCCTTCAAGTATCGGCATGTTCCCTCTCCGAAATGCGTTTCCACCACTTGTTAATCAATCCAACCAACCCGTCGGGCAGGTACACAATAGCAATCACCAGAATGGCGCCGAAAATGAGCATATATAATTCTGGGAGCCGGGTGATCAGGAATTCCTCCAGATAAGTGAAGAGGGTCGCCCCTAGGACAGGACCATAAAGCTGTCCCATGCCCCCGAATATGGCCATCAAGACCGGCATAAAAGAGAAGAAAGGGTTAAAGGCGATGCCGGGATCGATATAGGTCCATCTTGTCGCCATGATGCTCCCGGCCGTACCCATAAAGAACGCGCTGATGGCAAAGGTGATCACCTTCAACATCACCACGTTCACACCGGTGTGAGCGGCCGCCTCCTCTCCCTGACCGATGCTCAAGAGGGCCAACCCATATTTGGAGCGTTTAATCAGATGGGCGGTGATCACCAATAACACAAAATCACCCAGCATATAGTAGTAGATCGTATTGTAACCCATAGGCATCACGAATCTGCCCCGCGTGCCCGTCATGTGAATCTCCCAGAAAAGCAAAGAATGGGAGATGAGCATGACGAGTCCGAAAGTGAAAATGGCAAAATAGATGCCTCTCAGCCTCAGCGTCAGGGCGCCCACAAGGAGGGCGAGACAAAAACCGCCAAGACCTCCGATCAGGACGACGAAAATGAAAGGCAGTGCCTTCCCTATAATGGCCGAAGCATAAATACCGACCCCGAAAAACGCGGCCGGGGCCAAGGATATATATCCGGTCGAACCGGAAAAGATAACCCAGCTTACCGTCAAGATAACGTACATGAGGATGCTGCTCAGCAGGACCACGGGATAACCCGGGGCGTAGAGGGGCAAAGTCGCTAACAGGATGAATATCATGAGCAGAACGGTCCCTGTGATGAGAGACTTCTTTGATTTCAATGCGGCCATATCCATTTCTCTATTTTCCTAAAATGCCTGTCGGCCTTGCCAGGAGCAGGAGGATGAAAATCACATAGTAGGAAACTAACGCCAGGCTTGGCTCGATCGTTGTCACGATGCTGCCGATAAGGCCCAATATAAAACCGCCGATAAAGCTGCCGACAATACTCCCCAAACCGCCAAGCACCACCACAATGATGGCAATGATCGCATATTCCAGACCCATCGTCGCCTTAATAGGGTAGCACATGCTCAATAGTCCGCCGGCAAAACCGGCCATCAAGGCACCAAAGCCAAAACATAACGCCAGCACCTGGTTGATGTTCACCCCCATGAGACCGGCGGTCCTCGGGTCTTGAGCCGCCGCTCGAATCGCCTTACCCAGCCGGGTACGGGCCAAGAAAAGGTAGAACGCCGTGCCTATGATGACGGCACACAATAGGGTGACTAGGCGATTGGCGGCAAATATGGCTCCCCACAGACTGACCCCATAATTTAAATAGGAATATCCTTTTATGTCAGCCCCCCATACCAATATGGCAATATTCTGAATCATGAAAAGGAGGCCGAAAGTGGCTAACATGGATCTGCTCTCAAAGATGTCCATGGATGGGGAGGATTTGAGAAGCCTACTGAAGAGGGTTTTGTGCAGGAAAAAACCGATAAAAAAGATAAACGGGCCGCAAATAACAAGAGAAATGAGCGGGTTTATGCCGGCCGTTGTGAAAAGCATCCAGGTGGCGAAGGCCCCGAGCATGATAAATTCGCCGTGAGACACGTTCAGCACCCGGGCAACACCATATTGGAGACTGAGTCCGACGGCGATCAGGGCATAGATGCCGCCCATCAGTAAACCGGCAATGACGACGTCAAGGATTTTTACGATCATGGTGAAAGTTTCCTGAATATGGGTCATTTTGGTTGCAGGCTGCTCAAAGGGCGCTGGAACAAGCGCTGTTCTCTTTGCACCCTCTGAAACAGCCTGCCTACCGTGACCGATATGAACTTTCCGACCTTAAGTAGAAATTCTCTTACTTCTTTGGCTTTGGCGCAGGCCAAGGCGGTTTGGGATATATGGGGGCAGCGGTGCGTTTGGGCCCGGGGTCAATGACTTCAAATATCCCCTTCTGCCACTGGCCGATCTGGCCCTGGTAACATTCCCTTGCGAGCAGCTGATTCTCAAACCAGGTTGGCCCGAGGATCGTATCAAACTTCTCCTTAACCAGGACCTCTCTTATCTTTTTGTGATCAAGGGTGCCGGCCTTCTCGATAGCCTGCTGAAAAACCTGCAGCCCGGCCCAATAGACATTATGTCCCCACCAGTCAAGCGTGTCTGCAGAATAGCGCGCGGTATATCTGTCAACGAAAGCCTTGGCAGCCGGGGAGGACTTGGCATTCCAGGCGCCTTCACCCAGGACGCCCTCGATCACGTCCGCACCGAATATTTTCTTATAAACCTCGAAATTACCCCCGGGGCCGAGCAGAAAGGCCTTTGGGTTATAGCCGATCGCCTGTGCGGTTCCGGTGGCAAGGAAGCAGGTATCGGGGTAGGTAAAAGAGCAAAAGGCATCCACATTAAGACTCTTGGCCTCTTTCAGGATGGGCGATACGTCCTTGATATCGGGAGGCGCGCTCTTAATCATTTTTATCTGAATTCCCTTTCTGTTAAACTCTTTGGTCGCCACACCGGAATACTCTATGCCGTGAAGGTCTTCGATAAACAGGATCGCGGCGGTCTTCACACCCACTTCCTGAAAAATGTCAGCCAGAACCGGCATTTGGAAGTGGTCGGAAAAGCCCAAGACCAGGAAGAAGTTGGGCATCCCCGGCAGCATATCCTTGATCGTCGTCGCGCCGCCCTCGGCTCCTATGAGGATGTACCCGTGCCTGTTGGTGACTGCGCCGGCGGCAAAAAGGAAAGCGGTACTCGCGGGCGGGAAGACAAAGTCAACCTTGTCCTGTAAGATTAATTTATCCAAGAGCCTCGTCATGGTGCCCATATCGCTCTTATCATCATAGACGAGCATCTCCACAGGCAACTTCTTGCCATACTCCTTCACATAGATCCCGCCCTTGGCGTTGACCTCGTCAACCCACATTTTGTAAAGCGGCCCGAACGCGTTTGCTTCAAAAAAAGCCAATGGGCCCGAGAGAGGCCTTGCCGCACCGATAACGATTTTGTCCTTCGCATAAGCGGCCAATGGAAAAGCGACAAGCAACGAAAACACCATGAAACAGACTGCGACCTTCAGAAACTGGGTCTTACTATTCATTTTTCCCCTCCTCGCATCACTTAGTTGATTATGGAACCCTTTCCGTCCTTTTTTGAGATTCGAAAAAACCAACCGTTCAAAAAACGCAGGCGCGGTTACCAATCCCCTTTTAAGCAGAAAAACGAGCCTCACCTCCTTTCCTGTTTGACGCTGAGAGCTTGGTTGTTCTCACCTCCTCTTGTTTTTGGCTTGAGGCGTGAAACCCACAGGATCCCGTCCCTACGCCCAATCTCATGAACTGACCTGATTTGGTCGGCACACCGAAAAGACGGATGTGTTCCTTCATAAGGTCTTCTCAAACCATAAAACCAAGAGTTCCGGCCCTGAAGCGGGAACCGGAAAAGGTCAACGCTGAGCGTGGCGGCCCTAAGAATGCAATCGCCGTCTCTTTGGCCGAATCGAAAGCATAGCAACTGACACTATAGAGTCGAGACTTCAAGAAACCCTTGTTCAGTGAAGGCTGTGGCTGAAGTGGATTGCCACAGCAAACTGCCACAGCAATGCTAATCGCGAAAGGTTCTTTGCCACATTAAAGATGGAGGTTAATTTAGTGTGAAAAGTATCAGATCCGAGACCCTGCTCGGAGCAGGATATTTAAGGGCCGAATTCCCGGCAGCCTCCGGGTTGTGCCGGTGAGAAAGGGGGTTATGAACCGCCGTCACCGCCTTTCTCCCGCTGGCGGATGGAACCTAATAGGAGGCTTCTTCGTTTTTCAATTTCAGAGGTATTGCCAAGAAGATACTTGCCCATTAATCAGAAACGCACTTTAGTCTAAACAATGACTGATGTCAACGGTTTACCTTTTTTTCTCATGAACTGAAATCTTGGTAATACTTTCATATTTTCGCCTGACCAGATTGTTTTTGGGCTCAAAGGGAAGACCGCTTCCCCAGGGCTCCTTCCATCCTTTCTCAAAACAGGGGGAACCACAGAACCGATCAGTTCGGCCGGTAACGCTCTCTGAACCAATGTTGATGGTCTCGTAAGAAGTCCCAAATGCAGCATGTCCTTCGAAGGCATTCTTCTTTTTTCGGAAATCTGATGACCTTGTCTACCATAAAAAGCCCTCACTTTCTTTCCCCGACCGGATCCACGGCCCGGGTCCCGAGCTCAGGGTCCTTCATCCTCCTGATCAGTTCGGTCTCCTCCACGTAGGGAATGACAAGCCTATACTTGGCCCTGCTCATGGCCACGTAGACTAGGGAGAGGAGGACCTCTCTTGTGGCCTCCGTGAGGCGAATGTGATCTATCCCGACGAGATAAACCAGATCAAAGTCCAGACCCTTGGCGCTGTGGATACTGATCAGGGATACACGATCCGTCGTAACGTCATACAACTCCTTTGATCTCACGTCCTGTGACACCCAGACGGCTGGAATACCGGATGTCTGGAGTTTGTTGAGAATCCGCATGGGGAGCGCCCGGTTATCATAGGCAAATCTGCCCGGTCCATACACCTTGTCGTCGTAAATGACGGCTATCTCCGATCGGTTGTAATGATCCAGTTCAATGCTTCTTTTAAGGTCATCTACCAGAAAGGTTTCAATTTCCTCCTGATCTCGAAATTGACGGATCTCGGGGTATTCTCCGTGAAATGCGAAATCATAGGGAAGGAGGGCGAGCTGCTTTTCAATCCTCGGCGTTTCGCCGATGAACCGTTGAGTAAACTCGACTAACTCCACCGTGTTACGGTAGACTTTTTTGAGGTGTCGTGTGCTGCCACTGGCTTTGATACCCAGCGACTTCCAAGAGGCTTTTCTCTTATATAGATCCTGGTACGAATCCAGGCCTATGACCAGATCACCTCCGGGTTTGAGCAGGCTTAGCAGGATCTTCAGCATTTCACCGTCGAAGTCCTGGCCTTCGTCAACGAGGATAGCGTCAAAAGGACCGACAGGGGATCTCCCGCTCAAGACTTTTTCAAAGGTTTCCCGGGTCACCAGGTCATAGTATTCCGAGTCCTCATTTTCAAAGCGAACGGTTTCCTCCAAAATCCGGGTACAAAGTTCATAGAAGTGATAGACCTCGACACCGTTTGAACCGATACCCAACCCCTTGTCCTGAAGCAGTCTCTTGAGGTACCCGACGAGGGCGATGTTGTAGCATACGAGAAGAATCTTTTTGACTTTGGGGTTATACTTGCAAAGATGGCGGCATCGATGCACCAGGACCAGAGTTTTGCCGCTACCTGGAGGTCCCTTGATGATCTGGTGGCCGGGTGCGAGATGAAACGCCAGTCTGGCCTGGGTTTCATCAAGGGCGAGCACCTCCCTTTGAAACCTGGTTTTCCCGGAGCCAAGTCGAGGGGGTAGGTCGATTTTCGCCTCCGGCCACAGAATAAAACCAAGCTTTTCGACCTCTTTCTGGGGTAGCCCTTCGAATGGAAACGGAAAGACACTTGCGATTCTCAATTGGAACTTGCGGCCCGACGGGTCGCAAAAAATTTCTCCGGTGGCATCGATATCATCCTGGAAAAAAGTCCTTTCGGATTCTATGAACCACTTGAATTTGCTATCAGCATATTCATGCCTGGAAATATAGGGGAATACGACCATCCTGCCGATGGGTATCTTTAATTTCCCCCTGTATTTCGGATGATCCGATTGAAATTCAGGAATCTCACCAAGTCTCTCCCGGAGTGTGTTTACATATCCTTTGACTTGCTTTTCCGGGTTCGTCTTCTTCTCAGGTTTCCCTGAAACCAGGACGGTAAATTGGTGGGGGTTGTAGGAAATGATTTGACCGGAGGTCCAGTCTTTCACCTCAAGGACCAGGAGCCCAAGCTTTTTCCCGAAAAGGATGAAATCCGGCTCCTTCCCTGAACTGCCGATTGGAGGCTCATACCAGCAGATGAAATCCTTGTGAGGACTGGCCGCTTCCTTTATAAAGCCAAAAACCTTTTTCTCGCCCGCTGTGGCGTCCTCGTAACCGTCAATGTCGTCAGGATACATCTTTGCCATTTTCAGCAATGACTCTGAGAAACTTGAAAAGAGAAGCCTATCGGGTTGGACGAATCAAAAGGGAGCCCTGATCGGAAGCAAAATACAAACGGCCTAGAGTTCGTAAGGAATTTCAACGAAATCGTGTTTCTTTGGGTCGAAGTCCTTCTTGTCCCTTGTCACCAGCTTTATCCCATGGAAGTAACACAAGGCAGCCTGAAAGGCGTCAGGCAACTTCCACCCGTGTTCTTTTCTGAGTGTTGCAGCCTGATCGGCAATATCTTTTTCGATCCCGAAGAGCACATACTGGTCTAAGAAGGCCTTAACCAATGTTTCATCCATCTGTTCCACGCCCACAAGGATTTCGGATCGAGTGATAACAGAGATAGCGGTCTCACTTGGATCAAGTCCGGCGATATAACGGTTAGCCTTTGGTAAGCCGTTCAGATGATCAATTAAGATAACTGAATCAATCAGTCGCCTTATCACCCCTGGTCCCACTCCGCTCTCACCTTTGTCTGATACTCGAGCCCGTCCCCCTTCTTCCAGATCCCCTTTGTAGCCTTGACAAGCTCACGATAGGTATTTGATTCCTCAGACTCCTTGAGCTTGCTTATGCCGCGACTGATGGCTTCGGCCAAAGAAAGATTATAGACCCTTCCATAGGCCTCCAACCATGACTTGTCCTCTTCAGACAGAGTGATAATGGTTCGCTTGCTGCCCATAGCTCCCTCCCTCAGGTGATATACCTTTATATATATCACCTCGCCAACGGAGATACAAGAGGCAAAAGCACCCCCTTCCCTCCCGCACTTCAGTCATCTTCAGTTGTCAACGCACAGGCGCGGCCCGTCACCTCTTTCCCCTAAGGTCTCGGATCTATTCACCCTGCTCCTCTTCCCGATTCATCCAGCATCCAAGGTTCTGCCCTTTGCGCCCTGCGCTCTGCCCTTTCTCCCTTATTCCCCTTATCCTTAATCCTCTAATCCTTCGATCCCCTGACCTCTGCCCCTTGCTCCCAGCATCCAGCATCAAGCGAACAGCATCCAGGATCCATCACGCAGCGACCACTATTCTGAAGAAATCATTTCCGACCGGCTCGTATTTTGCTCTGACGTTCCTTTACGGCCCTGATCTTATGCCCCTTCTTTTGTGGAGCGGCAATCTCCACCCTGCAAACCTCGCCGTCAGTCCCGAATATTTTGCGGGGATGAAGCCGCCTGCCGCATTTGGAGCAGCGATAAATTCGATCTCCATCAGGAACATAATCCTGTTGATCACACCGGTCGTCCATATTTTCTCTCAGCAGGATGGGCTGAGCCTGCGAAACCCATCACTCCTACAGGGGCAACAACGCTCTACGCTTTGCACCATGCGCCTGGCGCGGCTGTTTAAACTCACCCTCCGCACAATGACGCCAGCCTTAAAGGCCTCATTTCGGGTCTGAAGATGCTTTTATAGACCCAAATTTGGCCTCACATTTCATGCCTTATCAAACCATTTCAATCCGTTCCAGTGGCCCGAACCCCACCAACTGTAATGGCATTGGGCCCGATCCCCACCGAATTCATGGAAAATCCACTGACGTCCCTAATAGCCGCCGTAGGTCTGGAGTTCCTCCCTGCTTACCTTGACGATCCAGGGGGCTTTGGGCAAACCCAGGAGAGACCTCACCTCCTGACCCGCAGCCAATGCCTCTGAAAGGCCTTCGAAGAAGCCGATGCGAAGCCTGATCCATTCTTCACCCGCCAAAGGGTGTTTGGTGAGATAAACATGGTATCCGTTTTTCATTAGAAGAACGGCGGACTCAACAAGTTCATCGAGGGATCGCGCTGAGGCAACATCGACGACCCAAAGCTTGTTGCCGATCGCGTTCAAATGATGCGAGGCCCCCTGAGCTGTCACATACTTGAGACGAAGACCTTCACGGAGTTTCGCGTTGAGGAAGCTTTTGGAGACCGTCATTCCCCCTAACACATCCATGTTGAGGTGGTAAATGGCAGGCCATTTCAGTGCGTCCCCGTAAACATCATCACGGCCGGCGATTTTGAGAAGCGTATCGCCTTCGTGGACCCGGCACTGACCGTCCTCGATTATCACCTCTGAAGCTTCCCGAGGCTGAACGAAAGTCTCCGCCTTTTCCTCCTGATCTCTCATTTCAGGGAACCGGCCAGGGGCTTCCTCGCCCACAGGTTTCGTGACTTGAGGGGCCGAATATGGGAGGGGCTTCTCGCTTACGACGGTGGATGCCGTCTCTTGGCTTTGCAGAAGCTCGAGATTTCTCTTTGCTATATCAACCAGTTGTTTTCCCTCTAAGGATTCCATGTTGCTCAGGGCGGCCTGTTCCCCAGGCTGAAGCGCTATCACCCTCTCATACATTTTCCGAGCCTTTTCAAGCCGCCCTGTTTTGTGGTAGACAACCCCCATATTAAGCAGTGCATAGGGATTATTCGCACTCAGCAGGAGCGCCTCCTCCAAATGTTTTTCTGCCTCTGCATAGTTGCCCTTCGAGATCTCTTCAAATCCCCTGTTCGAAAGCACAACGTCCCTGTTGGCGCAACCATTCAGAAAAGCGCCGAGCAAGAAGACTATCGAGACCAATTTGAAACCCCTCATATCACATTCCCCCTTCTTAGATCTCACAGGCTCCGTATCATACACCTGTTTGCGGCTAAGTAACGCAATTATTATGGCAGGGCACATCCCATAATGCCCCTCTTCTCACGTGGATGGGTTGACCTTGTGAAACCCATCTTCTCCCCGCAGCATTCCTCCCCTAGCAGTTCCCCCTGTCGGGCCTGCAGAGGACTTGCACCTCCAAGTGGGTGCGCCCTGCCTGGCACACCAAATAAAAATAGCCCCTCAAAATTTGAGGGGCTATCTTAAAAAGAGATTTCGGCGGCGTCCTACTCTCCCGCGCAGTCTCCCACGCAGTACCATCGGCGCTGAAGAGCTTAACTTCCGTGTTCGGGATGGGAACGGGTGTGACCTCTTCGCTATTGCCACCGAAATCATAAAATCATCAAATACAGGAAAAACTAACGAAAGCAAAAAGAGAATGACAAAAAAATTATGACCAAGCCGCACGACCGATTAGTACCAGTTAGCTAAATGTGTTACCACACTTACACACCTGGCCTATCAACCTCGTAGTCTTCGAGGGGTCTTCAGTTCTGATGTCTCCATCAGAAGGGATATCTTATCTTGAGGTTGGCTTCCCGCTTAGATGCTTTCAGCGGTTATCCATTCCGAACATAGCTACCCAGCTATGCCGCTGGCGCGACAACTGGAACACCAGTGGTTCGTCCATCCCGGTCCTCTCGTACTAGGGAAAGCTCCTCTCAAATATCCTACGCCCACGAAAGATAGGGACCGAACTGTCTCACGACGTTCTAAACCCAGCTCACGTACCGCTTTAATTGGCGAACAGCCAAACCCTTGGGACCT
>JAZDGZ010000286.1:0-2556 GCA_043806375.1 Pseudomonadota bacterium
TCGTTGCCCGTGTTATCGGATGGGCCCGGTCGCCCGTCCCATTCCGAATACCTACGACGGCCGGACAGCAATGGAGCCTGCCTTGGATCAAATTCAATCGGATCGACAACCCCAAGAGTACGTCAGGGGTGGTGATGAGGATGATCCTTGAAGTGCTTCTGTTTCGATCCCTTTTCAGGAACACAAGGCTGGAATTCAGGGGTGGGCCGAAGATCGGCTATGAGTGGGAAAAATGGCTTTGGGTTGGAGCCCTTGCGTTTCACTATTCTTTTCTCGTGGTGGTCGTTAGGCACCTCAGGTTTTTCACGGAGCCCATCCCCGGCTTTGTGAAGCTTATAGAGACGCTTGACGGCTTTATGCAGGCAGGCATTATGCCTTTCTCGGGTTTCATGTTGCCGGGCGTCATGCTCAGCGGCTTTGTTCTATTGGGGGCGGTCACCTTTCTCTTCCTGAGACGTCTCCTGGTTCCCCAGGTAAACTATATTTCCCTCCCGGCCGATTACTTTCCGCTTTTCTTGATCACGGGCATTGCCATGACAGGCATCCTCATGCGTTATCTACTGAAACTGGATGTGGTCAGCGTAAAGGAACTGACCATGGGATTGGTCACGTTTCATCCAAAGATTCCCGAGGGCATCGGTGTTCTCTTTTATATCCACCTATTTCTCGTCAGCGCTCTGTTGATATACTTTCCCTTCAGCAAGCTCGTTCACATGGGAGGGATTTTCCTCAGCCCCACGAGAAATCTTTCCAATAACAGCCGATTTGTGAGACACATCAATCCCTGGAATTACCCTGTCAAGGTCCATACGTATGAGGAGTATGAGGAAGAGTTCAGGGATAAGATGATTGAGGCAGGGCTGCCCGTTGACAAGATGCCGGAAGGAGCAGCGGAAGACGAGACCGGATCGCAAGAGGAAGGAGCAAAGGAGTAAATATGGCTGATACACCGAAACCGGAGCAATTGGCACAGGTCACTCATCGGCCCCCGCTATGGAAAGGGTGGATGCATAAGCCTGCAGAAATCAGGTCGGGTATATTTTGTTATGCCGGAAAACCGGCAAGCCTGGAATACATCGGTCTCCCTAACCCCCGGGAGTGGTCTCCATTGGATGAGGACTGGAAGGTGCCCGAAAACTGGAAGGAGATCATCATCGAAGGGCTACGGGAGAGGTTGGAAAAATACAGGTCCCTAAAGATTTTCATGGATATCTGCGTCCGGTGCGGGGCCTGTGCAGACAAGTGTCATTTTTTTATCGGCGGCGGGGATCCACGCAACATGCCGGTCCTCAGGGCCGAACTCCTGAGGTCCATTTACAGAAAAGAGTTTACCACGGCAGGAAAGATTCTCGGTGAATTCGCGGGGGCGAGGGAGTTGACCTACGACGTCTTGAAGGAGTGGTGGTACTACTTCTTCCAGTGCACGGAATGCCGTCGTTGTTCCCTGTTCTGTCCTTATGGCATTGATACGGCGGAGATCACGATCATTGCCAGGGAGCTTCTAAATCTTATCGGCCTCAACACGGACTGGATCTCCGCGCCTGCGGCCAATTGTTACAGGACGGGAAACCATCTCGGTATTCAGCCCCACGCCTTCAAGGATATGATGGATTTTTTCGTGGATGAGATAGAAGACATCACCGGCGTGAGAGCGGAACCCAGCTTCAACAGGAAAGGGGCGGAGATCCTGTTTATAACCCCATCGGGAGATGTCTTTGCCGATCCAGGGACCTACACCTGCATGGGCTACCTCATTCTTTTTCATTATCTGGAAAATCTTGGGCTGGACCTTACGTGGAGCACCTTTGCCTCCGAAGGGGGGAATTTCGGTTATTTCACTTCCCATGAGATGGCCAAGCGGCTTAACGCCAAGATGTATGCCGAGGCCAAACGCCTTGGGGTGAAGTGGATCCTTGGGGGGGAATGCGGCCACATGTGGCGGGTCATCAATCAGTATATGGATACCTTCAACGGTCCGGCCGATTTTCTGGAGGAACCGGTTTCACCGATAACGGGCACCAGGTTCGAGAATGCAAAAGTCACCAAGATGGTTCACATCACGGAATTTACGGCCGATCTGATCAAACACAATAAGCTGAAATTGGATCCCAGCCGAAACGATAACCTGATCGTCACTTACCACGACTCATGCAATACGTCGAGAGGCATGGGTCTTCTTGAAGAACCAAGGTATATCATCAAGAACACATGCAACCATTTTTATGAGATGCCGGAAAACACCATCAGAGAACAGACATTCTGCTGCGGAAGCGGTTCGGGCCTTAATGCAGGCGAAAACATGGAGCTCAGGCTACGGGGAGGGCTGCCCAGGGCGAACGCGGTCAAGCATGTCCATGAAAAGCACGGAGTCAACATGCTGGCCTGCGTGTGCGCCATCGACAGGGCGGCCCTGCCGCCTCTCATGGACTACTGGGTTCCCGGCGTGGGTGTCATCGGCGTTCATGAATTGGTTGGAAATGCCCTAATTCTGGAGGGGGAAAAGGAAAGAAAAACCGACCTGCGGGCCGAACCCCTCCCAGGAATGGAGGTTGAAGA
>JAZDGZ010000287.1:0-4940 GCA_043806375.1 Pseudomonadota bacterium
CTTAATCGATACACCGGGGTTAACGCATATGAACCGAGATAATAACAAGCAGGACCTCGTTGGGGCCGTCATGGTGGTAGGCGGCGGCATCAGCGGTATTCAGGCCTCCCTGGATCTGGCAGCCTTGGGCTACTACGTCTATCTCATAGAAAAAAGCGCATCCATAGGGGGGGCCATGGCACGGTTGGATAAGACCTTCCCCACCAACGATTGCGCCATGTGAATACTCTCGCCGAAGCTGGTCGAGGCCGGTCGGTCTCCCAACATCGAGATCATCAGCAAGGCAGATATCTTGTCTGTCGATGGTGACGCCGGCAATTTCACCGTTAAGGTTCGCCGGAACCCCCGATACATCAATGAGGATCTGTGTACAGCCTGCGGCACCTGTGCCGCCAACTGCCCTGTCAAGGTAAAGGATCAGTACAACGAAGGCCTTTCCAAAAGGAGGGCTGCCCACATCGATTATCCCCAGGGCATACCATCCCTCTATCTTATCGATGAGGATGCCTGTCTCTTCCTGACGCGAAAGAAATGCAGTAAATGCGAGAAAGTCTGCCTGGCCAAAGCGATCGATTTCGACCAGCAGGCACGCGATGTTGAGCTGAATGTGGGCTCCGTCATCCTCGCTCCCGGATTTGGCCCCATCAACCAGGAGGTATTGTCGGGATACGGTTATGGGACCATTCCCAATGTCATTACCAGCAGGGAATTTGAACGTATCCTGAGTGCATCCGGTCCTTTCGGAGGACACCTCATCCGCCCATCCGACAAGAAGGAACCCAAAAAGATCGCCTGGCTTCAGTGCGTGGGTTCCAGGGATCTCCATCCGGAGGCAAACAGCTATTGCTCATCGGTCTGCTGCACCTTCGCGATCAAGCAGGCCATGATTGCCAAGGAGCATAGCCGGGAGCCGCTGGATACGGCTATCTTCTATATCGACATCCGCACCTTCGGCAAGGACTTTGAGAGGTACTACAATCGCGCCAAGGATGTGGCGGGTGTTCGCTTCATAAAATCCAGAATCACCAAGCTCCCGCCCGTGCAGGAGACGGGGAATCTGCTCATCGTGTATGCTGATGAGACCGGCAAGAGGGTCGAAGAGGAGTTCGATCTCGTGGTCCTCTCCGTGGGGCTGCAGACCACGCCTGAAGTGATCGAGCTTTGCCAAAAGCTCGGTATAGACCTTACTGAAGGACACTTCTGCAGGACCAGTTCTTTTGAGCCGGTCGTCACGTCAAGGGACGGCTTCTATGTGGCCGGAGCATTTCAGAGTCCGAAAGATATCCCCCAGGCCGTCATAGAGGCCAGTTCGGCCGCCGTCGCCGCCACCGCCCCCCTCACCCCGGCCCGGAACACCCTGACGAAGACCGTGGAAGTCCCCTCAGAGAGAAAGGATATCGGCAAGAGGCCCCGGGTAGGCGTCTTTGTCTGCCACTGCGGGACCAATATCGCCGGGGTGATCGATATAAAAGCATTAGGCGAGTACGCCCGGTCTCTCCCCTATGTGGAATTCGTCACCGACTACCTCTATGCCTGCTCAAAGGATTCCCTGGACGGCCTTACGCGCATGATTGAAGAACAGAAACTCAACCGCGTCGTTGTGGCTGCCTGCACCCCGAAGACCCATGAGCCTCTTTTTCAAGAGACCCTCATGAACGCCGGTCTCAACAAGTATCTTTTCGAGATGGCGAACATCCGCAACCAGGACTCCTGGGTCCACAAAGACAACACCGAAACGGCCCTTGAAAAGGCAAAGGATCTTGTGCGCATGGCCGTCGCCAAGGTGACCCTCCATTCCCCTCTCAAGGAGACGGAACTTCGTGTTCACGACAAGGCCCTGGTGGTGGGCGGAGGAATTTCCGGCATGGTGGCGGCCAAGAGCTTCGCGGATCAGGGCTACCAGGTCTGCCTGGTGGAAGAGACCTCTTCCCTCGGAGGTCAGGCCAAAAAAATCCACAGGACCTGGCAACGGGAGGATGTGCAGAAGAAGCTCGCCGAATTGATAGAATCCTGTCAATCGGACGCCAATATCGACATCCACCTTGACACCCGGCTGAGTGAAGTGGAAGGTTTCGTCGGCAACTTCAAGACAACCCTGACCTCTCATGACAAGACAGAGGCCGTGGAGCACGGGGTCGCCGTTATCGCCACAGGAGCGAGCGAATTCAAACCGGACGACTACCTTTACCAAAAGGATCCAAGGGTGCTTACCCATTTGGACCTGGACCAGCGTCTCATGGGTGATGAGGGCTCCCTTGCGGGGATCAAGACGGCTGTATTCATCCAATGCGTCGGGTCACGCGAACCTGCCAGGCCCTATTGCTCCAGGGTCTGCTGTACCCATTCCATGGTCAGTGCTCTTCGATTGAAGGAGATGGACCCGGAAATGGGTGTCTATATCCTGTACCGGGATATCAGGACTTACGGAGAAAGAGAATACTTGTATAGAGAAGCCCGGGCTGCCGGGATTTCCTTCATCCCCTTTACGCCCGACCGAAAGCCGTCGGTGAAGGCCGGTCAAAATGCCCAAGACGGCCTTGAAATACAGGTTTTTGATCTCACGATCCAGCGTCTTATCTCACTCAACGCAGACCTCCTGGTTTTGGCCTCCGCGATCATTCCCCATAGGGATGGAAAACTGAGCGAGCTTTTCAAGATTCCCGTGAACGAGGACGGCTTCTTCCTGGAGGCCCACGCGAAACTCCGACCGTCTGAGTTTGCCACCGACGGCGTTTTTCTGTGCGGCCTGGCCCACTTCCCGAAAGCCATAGACGAGTCGGTGGCTCATGCCCAGGCGGCTGCCTCCAAGGGCATGTCGTTCCTATCAAGAAAGTCCATCTGGGTGAGCGGCAGCGTAGCCCGCGTCGATCCTTCCTTCTGCACCGGTTGTGGTGTTTGTGTCGAGGTCTGCCCCTTTTCGGCCCCATCCCTGGTTCAAGAGGGGCGGCTCGCAGGCAAGGCGGAGGTGAACCCTGTCCTGTGCAAGGGGTGCGGCCTCTGTGTGGCATCATGCCGTTCAGGGGCTCTCAATCTGAAGGGATTTGAGGAACGCCAGATTCTGGCCATGATTCAAGAGAGCTAGCAGGCTGCTAGGGACTACTTCACCAGGACCGCAATCTTTCACTTGATCTTGATCCAGAGAAGCCTTGCCACGTTGGGTCCGGGGTTTTTCCACTGGGAAGGCATTTCATTGGTCAGGTAAATGACGTCCCCGCCCCGTACGGTGTAAGCCGCTTTCTTCAGTTTCACCTGCAGCCGTCCTGAGAGCAAATACCCGATCTCTTCGCCTTTGTGGATGAAAAAGTGGGAGGGAAGGTTTTTCTTGGGCGGAATTTCAATGAGATAGGGTTCCGCCTTGGGCTCGAGGTCCAGCGGCGTCAACAGCTTTGCCTGAACGCTCCCGTCGGGCAGGTCCGGGAGTCTTACTTCCACGGCCTCACTGGAAGAGAAGACAATCCGGCTCGGCATCTGCGCCCCGTCCTGGAAAAAAGAGCTGACCTCCACAGAGAGGATTTCAGCCATCTTGAGGAGGGCCGGCAGAGAGGGATAGATGAGGTTGCTCTCCACCTGGGAGATCGTACTCGACGTTACGCCTACGAAATCCGCGAGTTCCTTTTGAGAGAGTCCCCGCCTGGTGCGAAGATCCTTCAAGCGCATCCCCAGATCAACACGCCCCGTGGTGCGTCTTTCGGAGGCGAAGGAGACATTGAGGTCCTTGCTCCAGTAATTGTGCGGCCTGTCCAAGGTATCCAGGTTGCGACGCTCGGCCTTCAGGATGGTCAAGGAGGTCGTCCCCCTCTTGACGGAGAGATCAATGGCGACCTGGGCGATCTGGTTGATCTGGGCCCTGAGTCGGGTCGAGTGGGCGCGCTTCTCCAGGATCCAGTAGGCGATCGTGTTCAACTCGTAAAGGCGGGGACAGGAATGGGAATAAAAGGCCATGATCTGCTCCTCCCCGCCCCACAACTCCTGCATGCCCGTGAGGCTTTCGAATACAAAGCGCACGTCCCCTTCCATGGTGGCGTGTATCCCGTACAAGGCCTCACTGACCTGCTCCAGTTTGCGAGGTTCTTTTACCCGGACGACCCGGCAGGGAGGCTTTTTCTTTTTTCCCTCGTAGAACTTGAGAAAGACGGGGGACCCCGCCCCTTTTCCATAGGTGAAGCAGTCCAGAATGGTGAGCATCGGATTTTCCGCCAGGGTCCCGAGCTTGTCCAGCAGGTTCTTTGGAGACCGGTCAAAGGTGACGTAGATGATCGGTCGACTCTGGTTCTGGGAGACCTGGATGAAATTGAGGCAAAAGACGGATGCCAGGCTTCCTGCATCGTCATGCCAGACCACGTTGTCTCCGATGTAAAGGCCCCCCAGCAACCGATCCAGCTCACTAACCCCTGACGCGACCCGCACCCTCTCTTCCATAAAAAGGCCCCTTCCTATCCCAGAACCGAAAGGATTTCATCCCTCGTTTTATTAAGAATAGCATCTTCGTATATCTTTTGCCCGCCGGCATCTCTCACGTAAAAGACACCCGTCATCTGTTCCTTGTCGCTATTGACCTTGGCGAATCGAATATCCAGGCCCAGGGAGAAGATCTTCTTTGCCAGGTCATAGAGGAGACCCGTCCTCATCCCGCCGGTCACCTCGAGAATGGAAAAAAAATCGGATGCATCATTATCGATTCTCACCCCTTTGGCCGGTGAAGGATACTCACCCCGTGACAGAAGGGTGGTCCGTTCCTTCCTGTTGATCCATTCGTCCAGCGGGAGCCCTCCTTCGATAGCCTCAAGGGCGTCATGAAGGACCTTCTGCCACATCTCCTCCTCACGAAAGGGATCCAAAGGGTTGGTCACATCGTAAATATCAAAGGCAAGGCCGTTCTTCAACGTGTGGATATTGCCCGAAAGGACCTTGATGTTATTCAGGGTAAAAACCCCCACCAT
>JAZDGZ010000288.1:0-2453 GCA_043806375.1 Pseudomonadota bacterium
GCGGTCACCAAAAGACCGGAGAAGGTCATCGGCATGCATTTCATGAATCCCGTGCCGATGATGAAGCTTGTGGAGATCATCAAGGGTCTGGCAACGTCGGACGAGACCTTTCGCATCACCAGAGACCTCGCATTGAAATTGGACAAGACCCCCGTGCCGGCAAACGATTTCCCCGGCTTTTTATCCAACCGGATCCTGATGCCCATGATCAACGAGGCCGTTTACACCCTCTTTGAGGGCGTGGGCACCCCTGAAGACATTGATCAGATCATGAAACTGGGCATGAATCATCCAATGGGCCCTCTCGCCCTGGCCGACCTCATTGGGCTGGATACGTGTCTGGCCATCATGCAGGTCCTCCATAAGGGGCTAGGCGACACAAAATACAGGCCCTGCCCGCTATTAATCAAATACGTGGATGCCGGATGGCTGGGGAGAAAGAGTGGCCGAGGCTTCTACAATTATCAATAAGAGGCTGGAGGTTGAACTCGGGAGCCTGCAAATCGAAGTAAGATATAAAGGAGCGAAAGTTATTCTGTCTCCTGTATTCTGTCTCCTGTATTCTGACTCCTGTATTCTGACTCCTGTATTCTTCATTACGCTATGATTGCAATTATCGATTACGAAGCAGGTAATCTGACGAGCGTGCAAAGGGCCCTCAGTTTTTTGGGTCAGGATTCACGGATCACCCGCGATTATGATGAAATCGTCACGGCAGAGAGGGTTATCTTCCCTGGCGTCGGTGCGGCGGGAAGCGCCATGGGGGACGTGAGAAGATTGGGGCTGGACAAAGCACTCCTTGCCTCCTACCATGAGGGGAAACCCATTCTCGGGATCTGCTTGGGCACCCAGATCATCATGGAGTGGAGTCAGGAGAACGATACCCCCTGTCTCGGTTTGATCAAAGGCAGGGTATTGCGGTTTTCTGAAAATCTGACGGACCATGAAGGGAAACGACTGAAGGTGCCCCACATGGGCTGGAATGGCGTGGCGAGAAAAAGGAAGCATCCCATTCTGGAAGGCGTTCCGCTGGACAGCGAATTCTATTTCGTTCACGCCTACTACCCCGCCCCTGCGGATACTTCAGAAGTCGTGGGCGAGACGGACTACGGAATCCCCTTTGCATCTGTCCTGACGTCAAGGAATCTCGTGGCCGTCCAATTCCATCCGGAAAAGAGTGGCAGACCGGGGCTTAGAATCTTATCCAATTTCTGCAGGTGGAAGGGCGGAGGGGATGCTTAGCAAGAGGATTATACCCTGTCTTGATGTTCGCGACGGAAAACTGACCAAGGGTGTGAAGTTCAAGGGGAACGTTGACATCGGCGATCCCGTGGAGATAGCCAGCCTCTATTATGAGGAAGGCGCCGACGAGATCGTCTTCTACGACATCACCGCCTCAAGCGAGAGGCGGGACATCATGATCGAAACCGTCCAACGGGTGGCAGAAAAGATCTTCATCCCCTTTTCCGTGGGAGGAGGTATCAGGACCGTCGAGGACATGCGCCGGGTCCTCCTGGCCGGGGCCGAAAAGGTGAGCGTCAACTCAGCTGCCATTAGAGACCCAAGCCTTATCACCCGAGGAGCAGCGGCCTTTGGAAGCCAGGCCATCGTCCTTGGCATGGACGTGAAGAGGGTCGCGCCATCAACAACGATTCCCTCGGGTTACGAAATGGTCATTGACGGAGGCAGGACATATGTGGGCATCGATGCCTTGGCTTGGGCCAAGAAAGGGGAGGACCTGGGGGCTGGAGAGATCTGCCTCAATTCCATTGACGCGGACGGCACCCAAGCCGGATATGAATTGGCCCTGACCAAACTGATTGCATCCAGCGTGAGGATACCCGTCATCGCCTCGGGCGGCGCCGGCAATACGGAACACATATCCGAGGTTCTCACCAAAGGCATGGCGGACGCCGCCCTCATCGCCTCTGTGACCCACTACGGAACCTCGACCATCAGGGAGATAAAATCCTACCTCCACGACAGGGGAATAAAGGTGAGATTGACGTGGTAAACCGGCCCTGAAAAGAAGAGCTGTTGTCCAAGTAACCTGTTTTCTCTCTGAAAAGGCCCGGTCTCATCCCCAGGGGGATATGGGTGGTATTTGGGACTCATAGGGTTTGCGTATTCAAAAATTATGTGATAGTTTGGTCAGGAACCATTAAACGGAGTGAGGAAATGGCTAAGATCCTGATTGTGGATGATGAGGAGCACATTCGATTTCTCTATTCGGAAGAGCTGACCGAAGCGGGGTACGAAGTCATCACGGCCGACAGTGGCTACCAATTGCTTGAAAGGATAGAAAAAGAAAAACCTGATCTGGTCGTCCTGGATATCAAGATGGTCGACTACAATGGGTTGGATTTACTGCAAGATATCCGGAACAAGTTTTACAACCTCCCTGTTGTTCTCTGTACTGCCTATGATACGTTCAAGGAGGATATGAAATCCAT
>JAZDGZ010000289.1:0-3100 GCA_043806375.1 Pseudomonadota bacterium
AAGAGTTTTCGCCGTTCCATACTCATGGTTTCAGGCATGGTCAAGAGTAGCCTGTATTTTTTTATTGCACATACAAATGCCAGAGCAATCCCTGTATTTCCACTGGTTGGTTCAACGATCAGTGTATCCGGATTAATGAGCCCCTTTTTCTCTCCAGCTTCAATCATGGCGAGTCCAATGCGATCTTTAACACTCCCCAATGGATTTTTGAATTCCAGTTTTGCCAGAATATTCGCGGGAAGCCCCCGGGAAATCCTGTTAAGTCTTACCAGCGGTGTAGCACCTATTGTTTGAGTGGTGTCAGAAAAGATCCGGCCCATCTCTCACCTCTTTTCATTTTGTTTATCGTGTTTTATTGAGACTTGCCATGAATGATAAGCTCCGGCTTCTTTAGAAAAACCTCGGTATCCGGCGGCACTGAATGGGTGATCCAGACATTTCCTCCGATTATGGAACGTGCCCCGATCACGGTATCCCCGCCCAAGATGGTGGCATTTGCATAGATAATCACGTCATCTTCAACGGTCGGATGACGCTTCTCACGTCTCAGCCTTTCCATTTCATCGGCAGGTATGGAAAGTGCCCCAAGCGTAACCCCTTGATAAATCCTTACTCGATCTCCTATCCTTGAAGTTTCCCCGATTACAACACCGGTTCCGTGATCCATAAAAAAACTTTGACCAATATGGGCGCCCGGATGAATATCGATCCCGGTTTGATTATGGGCATATTCCGCCATGATACGGGGGATAAGAGGGGTCTCCTGTTCATGGAGTTGATGTGCTATCCTGTAAACCGTTATGGCGAAGAGGCCTGGATAGCTAAATATGATTTCATCATAGCTTTTTGCTGCTGGGTCCCCTTCATAAGAGGCACGGACATCCATGGAAAGCATGGCGCGCAGTCTGGGCATTTCCCGAATAAAACGTATGGCCTCTTGCTGTCCCCTTTCGTCACACTGTGTACAGGGATGGCCGTAGCGGAGGCATTCGTGTCGAATAGATAGTGTTATCTGTTCAGATAGAACATCGAAAAAGCCGGTTACTTCCTGGCCGAAATAATAGCCGAGGTTGACTTCATCCAGGCGTAAAGGAATAAAATAACCGGGGTATAATATACGCCTTGCCCTTTCAATCAATCCGATGATGGCGTCTTTTGAGGGAATGGGTTCCGGGCTCACATGATCAAAACAATCGTCACGCCCGCATGTCAATATGAGTTGATTCACGACATCCGGAATCTCCTCGCGGAATTGTCGGGCCATTGCGATCTCGGCATTACATTGGTCTATTTTAGATGGGCAATCCATGGTGGTTATTCTCCCTGTTTTAAAGGCTCACACGTACCTGCTCACCGGTTTTCCAGTAAGGGGACATGTTTCGCAATTTTTCAATGATGGGGGGCATTTTTTCTATCACGAAATCAATCTCCTCCTGGGTGTTATAGATGCTTAGACTGAATCTAATGGATCCGTGGGACATGGTGAAAGGAACCCCCATGGCGCGCAGTACGTGAGAAGGCTGCAAAGATCCTGACGTACATGCGGAACCGGAAGAGGCACAGATCCCTAATTCATCCATCATGAGGAGGATGGCCTCTCCCTCCACAAACTCGAAACTGATATTGGTGGTGTTGGGAAGGCGGTTCAATGGATTTCCGTTTATTTTGCTGTTAGGAATTTTTGAGCAGATTTCGTTTTCGAGCTTGTCACGTATCTGCTTGACTCTGGTATTTTCAATCTCCATATTAATCGCTGCCAGTTCGCAGGCTTTTCCCAAAGCAATAATCCCCGCCGTGTTTTCCGTGCCTCCCCGACGCCCCTTTTCCTGGTGCCCGCCAATGAGAAAGGGGGAAAATTTGGTTCCTTGCCTCACGTAAAGGACTCCGATTCCCTTGAGGGCATGAAGTTTGTGACCGGAAAGCGAAAGCATATCAATGGTGTTCTTTTTCATGTCAACGGGTATTTTCCCAACCGCCTGTACAGCGTCCGTGTGAAAAAGAATGCTCCTTTCTTTTGCCATCTCCGCCGCTTTCTCCACGGGAAAAAGTACCCCGGTCTCATTATTGGCCCACATGAGGCTGACAATAGCCGTATCAGGAGTAAGGCTCTTCTCATAACGCTCCATGTCAAGGTTACCTTCCCCATCCACCGGAATTTCCGTCACCAGATAATCTTGATTGGACAAATGTTCACAAAGCGATTTAATGGCAGGATGTTCAACGCGGCTTGTTACCACATGACGCTTACCCCTTTCAGTGGCAAGGGCAGACATGATGGCCGTATTGTCACTTTCTGTCCCGCAACTGGTAAAAATGATCTCTTCTGGTGTTGCCCCGAGGAGCGCTGCAACCCGTTCTCGTGCCTCTTTCATCCTCCGGGATACCTGTCCACCAAATGAATGGGCACTTGAGGGATTTCCATAAAGATCATGGACGTAGGGAAGAGAAGCCTCCAGTACCTCCGGAGCCACCTGGGTCGTTGCGTTGTTATCTAGATAGATCGTTTTCACTGTACCACCTCCTCCACAACCAAATCGGGCCAGACCAACTCCCGAAGCTTGGTTTCCACAAAATTTTTCAGGGTCTGCTGGGATGCCTTGCAGATGGCGCAGGTTCCTCGAGTTGCCAAAAGAACACGGTTGCCAATGACGTCAATGAGTTCGATATCCCCGCCATCATGTTTTAAGGACGGCCTGATTTCCCGTTCGATGGTCTCCTCAATCATCTTGATTTTCTGGATGTTGGAGAGTTTGGGGGGAGTAACGGGCTTTGCTTCGTCTCTCACCCTGCTTATAATTTCCTGGATCTTTTCATGGCAGCTTTCGCAACCGCCTCCAGCCTTTGTGTAGTTTGTAACATCCTCTACTGTTGCCAGATTGTTTTCCATTACCGCCCTTTCAATCTCAAGGTCAGTTACGCCAAAGCATTCACAAACGATGTTTCCTTCCTGTTCCTTTCTCGGCTCTCCTTTATAATTGGCAATAGCCTCTTCTAAGGCCTCCCGGCCAAGCACGGAACAGTGCATCTTTTCCTTGGGAAGACCACCCAGATAATCGGCAATATCCTGGTTTGTGATTTTTTCTGCTTCTTCGATGGTCTT
>JAZDGZ010000290.1:0-6052 GCA_043806375.1 Pseudomonadota bacterium
GTTGAAGTAACTGCACCTGTTGTCCAAACAGACATTGCCCACCAGGGTGCCCATGTTTCTGATCTGGTTATAGGCGACGGAAAGGGCTGCTTTTGCCAAGAGGGGAAAGGCTTTGGAGACGGCCTCCTGTTCAACGAGTTCACGAAGGGTTACGGCTGCACCCACCATCAGGCCCTCTTCTTGGCTGTATTGGATCTGCCGAAGCCCTGGGACTCGCTTGAGACTCACCACATGCCTTGCGGAGACGTTTCTCCTCTTCAAGAGGGGTAAGAGGTCTGTTCCACCTGCAAGCAGAACGCACTGGTTCCCTAGGTCCTTCTTAATTTCCAAGACCGTATCAAGGCTTTCGGGTGAATAGTAGCTGAGCTTGGGTAATCGGTTGGCGTTCAGAGGCCCTCACCCCCTTTCACGGCCTGAATGGCCTCGACGATCTTCACGTAACCCGTACAGCGACACAGGTTCCCCGATATGGCTTCTCTGATCTGCTCCTCCGTAGGTCTCTCTACCCTCTGGAGCAATTCCTTGGCGGTCAAAATCATACCCGGGGTGCAAAAGCCGCACTGGACGGCGCCATGGGTTATAAAGGCTTCTTGAACGGGGTCCAGACCTTCTCCGGGAGAGACCCCTTCGATGGTGGTGATATGGGTTCCTGCGGCGTCCAGCGCCAGCGTGAGGCAGGATAGAACGGGCCTCCCGTTGATCAAGACGGTACAGGCACCGCACTCACCCAACCCGCAGGCCTCCTTGGTCCCAACAAGACCCAGTTTTTCCCTTAAGACCTCCAGGAGGGTGTCATTCGGTTTAACAGCGATCTCATAAACTTCGTCGTTCACCGATAGCTCCAACAGGTGTTTTTCCATGCTAACCTTCCTTTCTCTTGAGTCCTCTCAGTACCTTTTCCGGTGTAATGGGAAGGTCCGTAATCCGTACTCCGGTGGCATGATAAAGGGCATTCACAATAGCCGGCGCTGTCGGATCCAGAGAGCCCTCGCCCACCTCCTTGGCCCCGAAGGGCCCGCGGGGATCATCTGAAAAGACATGGGCAATCTGAACCCGCGGCATCTGATTCGCCGTGGGGACGGCATAACCCATGAAGGAGGGATTCAAAGTCTGTCCGCCCTCGAACCGTAAGTCCTCCGAAACGGCATAGCCCATGCCCATGGAGATACAGCCTTCAATCTGACCCTCTACCGACATGGGGTTGAGGGGTTGCCCGCAGTCATGGGCCGCCGTAACTTTGAGGACCTTGACCTCGCCTGTCCTCAAATCGACCTCAACCTCGCAGACATAAGCCCCGAAGCTGTAAGTAGGGGAGATAGGGTCGGGCGAGTTGTAGGAACCCTTGACCACCAGCGGGGCGCCCCCGTTTTTTTTCTGGTACAGTTTGACCGCATCGGCAAAGGGAATGAATATCTCGGGGCTGCCTTTTACAAAGATCTTTCTGTCTCCGGCCACCAGATCCTCAGGGTCGGCCTCCAGTGCCTCTGCGACAACATGGAAGATCTCTTTCCTCGCCGCATTGGCCGCATTGAGGGCGGCGTTGCCGGCGGCCACGGTTACCCGGCTCGAATAGGTTCCCATGTCGGGCGGGGTGATCTGGGTGTCGGCACTCGTGACTCTCACGTCCTCGAGATGAAGACCCAGCACCTCGGCCACGATCTGGGTGATGATGCTGTCGGATCCCTGCCCAATGTCGGAGGCCCCGGTCAGAACACTCAACCCCCCGCTTTCGCCCGCCTTGATGATCACGGCAGAATGGGCGGAAGTCGTAGCATTAAAATAGAAACCCGCCCCTGAAGAGAATCCGCCGCAGCCCAGGCCTATGCCGTAGGCCTTCTTTGCGTCTTTCTTTTTCATTCGCCTCTTTTCTTTCCACCCGGTCATGGCAGAGACCTTTTCCAGGCACTCGCGAAAACCTGAACTGACGATCTTGAATCCCGCGGCCGACTCCTCCCCGGTCGTAAGGCCGTTTTTGATCGCCATCTCCAGGGTGTCCAGGCCCAGATCTTCCGCTATCATATCCAGTTGCACATCCTGGGCAAACTTGACCTGGGGGCTGCCATGGCCCCTCATGGCGCCGCAGGGGGGCTTGTTGGTATATATTCGATACCCATCATACTGAAAGTGGTCAAACCGAAACGGCAATGTCTGAAAGGTTCCCACCAGGACAGTCGTTGTAGGACCAAGACTGTTATAGGCACCGCCGTCGAGGATGGCCTTGCACTGCCTGGCAATGATGGTGCCGTCCCTCTTGACACCCGTTTTCATGGTGATGGTTATAGGATGCTTTCTCCTGGCGGCATGGAATTCCTCGTCTCTCGAGGAGACGATCTTTACGGGCCTTCCGGCCTTCTTGGCAAGCAGGGCGGCGCAGAATTCCACCGCAGATAATCCATCCGATTTTCCGCCAAAGCCGCCGCCGACAAAAGGTTTTATGACCCGGATACGGTCTGCCTCCATACCCAGAGTCAGGGCCAGATGTTGCTGCACATAATAGGGCGTTTGTGTGGACGTGTAGAGCGTAAGCCTGTCGGTGAGATCCCAGTTCGCCAGGGCGGTCCGAGGTTCCATGGAGGCATGAATCGCCGACTGGGTGACGAAGGTGTCTTCACGAACGAGGTCACAGGAGCGAAAGGCCGTTTGCGGGTCCCCCTTCTTGAGGTGAAACTCACGGCTCATGTTCCCCGGCACATGATCGTGGATCAGCGGGGCCCCCGGTTTCATGGCATCTTCAGGGGTAAAGACGGCCGGGAGTTCCTCATAGACGACTTCGATCAGGTCCAGGGCTTCGATCGCCACGTCAGGATCCACGGCGGCCACCGCAGCCACCTCATCGCCGATGAATCGGGCCTTGCCTACAGCCAGGGCATATTCGTCCATGTATTTGGGCGTTTTTGAGACAACACCATATTTCACCTTCAGAGTATCTTCTCCGGTAATAATCGCCTTGACGCCCGGCAATTTCATGGCCTTGGAGGTGTCGATACTCGTGATCCTTGCGTGGGGCACGGTGCTGCGGAGGATCATCCCACAGAGAGTGCCCGGCATGGAAATATCGTCGGTGTAAAGAGCCCTTCCCTTGACCTTATCTCTTGCGTCCACCCTGGGTAGCCGCTTCCCGATGAGGCTATATTCCTTCATGGTCGAACCTATCCCTTCCAGTAACAAAAAGAGCCTTAAGAATTATTTCCGTACCATGGCAAATGACGGTCCCGCGGGTCCACCCCTCCATACTGTATCTAAGCCCCTCTGTCAAAGCCTTTTTGCCGTTTTGGTTCGGCTGGACTGCAGCAAGAATACAACCCGGAACTCTCCCAAGGGTGAAAGTGAAGAGGACCTAAAACCTTTCCCGATCGGCCCCGGATTGGAGTTGGGTCTTGAATCGCTCGATATGGGGTTTTGTGGATACAGACGAGGAAGAAAGGCTGAATAGTGCGGGAATGGATTATCTTCCGTCATAAGAGAGGCATGGGCTTATTCCCCCTCTTGAACCCCACCCGTCCTGCCCAGTCTTATTTCCAGATCACACTGGAGGCACCTTTTCGCCTCGCTGACGGCTTGCTCATCATCAAGACAGAGATCGACCTCTTTAAATCCGGGGTGTCTTTCGGCAAGGGGCAGGGTCTGAATTTCGGCCCTTGATAGATCTGCAAACCCTCTCTCTCTTTTTCCCGTGTAGGATCCGTTATCTTGCCTTTCTGCGAGGGCCTCGTTTATGAGGCCGTCCCCACCGAGGAATCGATCAATAGAAATCGCCGCCCTTCGTCCTGCAGCAATGGCATCGATAATGGCTGCGGGCCCCTTGCCGACATCTCCGCCGGCAAAAACCCCGCGCAGACTCGTCTCCTGGGTTTCCTGATCAATGGTGATCAAACCCCTTTCGCTTTTGATCTGCCCGCCGTCGGAAATAAAGGAGAGGTCGGAGGCCTGCCCTATCGCCAGGATCACCTGATCTGCAACCACCGTCTCTTTGAGTTCTCCAAAGGCGGGGCAAAAGTTTCCCGCCTCATCAAAGACGGATGAGCAATGGACGAGTTCGACGGCCTTCACCTTCCCGTCCTCTCCGACGATCCGGTGAGGACCCCAAGAGGGCATCAAGGTCACCCCTTCTTCCACCGCCTGTTCAACCTCCCACCCGCTGGCAGGCATCTCATCCCTGCTCTCTAAACAGGCCATGGTCACCTCTCTTGCGCCCACTCGCATGGCGGTCAGGGCCACGTCGACGGCGACGTTGCCCCCTCCCACCACCAGGACCTTTTCCTTGAGATGGATGTCCTTTCCCTCGCTGACACCCCTTAAGAAATCGACTCCCCAAAAGACGTCTTCCATCTCAGCCCCTTCGAGGTCTATTTTCCTGCTCTCCTGGAGCCCTGTGGCAATGAAGACGGCCTCAAAACCATCTTCCTCGAGCTTTTCCAGGCTGAAATCCTTACCCAGTCTCCGGTTCGTTTCCAGCTTGATGCCCACACTCAGGACCTGATTGATCTCCTTGTCCAAAATAGCTTCTGGAAGCCTGTAGTAAGGAATCCCATGCCTCATCATCCCTCCGGGTTTGGACCTTCCCTCAAAAACCGTGACGTCATGGCCCTTCTTTCTCAAGTAAAAGGCTGCTGTGAGCCCTGCCGGTCCGGCCCCGATGACGGCCACCTGATGGCCGGTCTTCTCTTTGACTTTGGAGACTGTCTCAAAAAGCCCATTGGCCTTATCCCCCGCATACCTCTTCAAAGCACAGATGGCGATAGGCTGATTGACCTCTCCCCTTCGACATTGCGTCTCGCAGGGGTGCATGCAGACCCTCCCCAGGATACCGGGGAAGGGGACCTGTTCCAGGATCAACTTGTAGGCCTCTATCGGCTTCTCCTGGGCTATGAACCTCAGGTATCCGGGGATGTCGATGCCCGCAGGGCAGGCGGCAACACACGGCGGCCTCTCCTCAGGCGCCAACTCAACCGGCGTCATGGCTCGAAGGGGCCTGATGATATCGAGAATCGCAATGCCGTTGGGACAGACGGTCTCACATCTGCCGCAGGTGGTGCAATGCCACGGCTGGGCCGTTTCCGCCACTTCCTCAATCAAATCAAGCTCTATGTGTCTTACAATTCGCCTGACATTGAAGTTGTTCAGACCCGTCACAGGACAGGCCGAACTACAGCACCCGCATTGCTCACAGGTCCTGAACATCCTCACGTCACTGAATTTTTCTGCTAATGCGGCCTTCGCATCCATCGTTTTGCGTTCCTCATGCAAGGTGAAGTTTTTTTGTCATCTCTTTCATGGTATTTGCGAACTTTGGTCCATCTGCCGCAGAGCACCAGACATTCCACAATTTCTCCGGGTCATACCCCTTCTTGGCCACAATCTTCTTGGCCCTCTTGACCCTCGTTTCGCAGGCGTAGTTGCCGGAGATATAATGGCAGGTGGGAAACTCACACCCGGCCACCAACACGCCGGCAGCCCCGAGTTCAAAGGCTCGCTCTATCAGTCTTATGGGTACCCGGGCTGAACACATGACTCTGATGAGCCGTGCATTCGAGGGGTATTGGAGTCTGCTGACGCCGGCCATGTCCACGCCGCCCAGTGCGCACCAGTGGCAGACAAAGCCGAGGATCTTTTCTTCCGCCTTCTCCTCCAGGGCCGCCTCCACCTGGGCGAGGAGCTGTTCGTCCGAGTAGTGGATGATGCTGATACACTCCTTGGGGCAATCCGCCGCGCACAGACCGCATCCTTTGCAGAGGGCTTTCACGACCGCGGGCTGCTTATCTTCACCGACCAGAATAGCGCCATAAGGGCATCGCTTCCAGCAAAGGCCACAGCTGTTGCACTCCGCCAGGTCGATATCGGCCACAATGCCCTCTGCCTCGATATAACCATTCTTCATGGGAATAGAGGCCCTCATGGCCGCCCCGATCCCCTCCTCGCAGGTTTCCTTCAATGTCTTCGGGTTCTTGGCACATCCGCAAAGGGCGATCCCGTCGGCCGGAAAATCCAGGGGTCCCAGTTTTACGTGTCGCTCCTGGAAGAAACCTTCCCCATTGCTGGAGACCTTGAGATG
>JAZDGZ010000291.1:0-3692 GCA_043806375.1 Pseudomonadota bacterium
CGACCAGGCCCTTAATGGGTGTATTACCTCCCAAGACCGCCACCATCGACACGCCAAACAAGCCCAGCATTAAGAATTCCGGTGACCCGAACGCCAGCACCAAAGGTTGGAGGATGGGTATCGATACCCCCAGGACAACCGCCCCAAAAAGCCCCCCTAACAGCGACGCCAGATAGGCTGCGCCCAAGGCTCTGCCCGCCTCACCTTTTATAGCCATTTGGTAGCCGTCGAGAATCGTCGCCGCCGCGGCCGCCGTACCGGGTATGCCGAAAAGAACCGCCGGAATCGTATCTGCCGTGCATATTACCGAATGCAGGCCGATCATCATTGCAAAAGCCGAAAAGCGGTCCATGCCGAAAGTAAACGGCAAGAGCAGGGCCAAGCCGACTATCCCCCCCAACCCCGGTATAGCCCCCAAAGCCAGACCACACAGCACCCCTCCAAAAAGAAATAGTAAGCGCTCCGGAATGAATAGAATATTTAGGGCACTTATTGCCGCTTCTAACACGCTACCTCCATACTAGAAAAGGAAAAGGGGTTGTTGACAAATTGTACTAACTGCTTGGTATTGCCCGCATGCTGCCCCTAAAAACACAAAACCCCGCCTCTCGATTTGAGAAACGGGGTTTATTATCCATATAGCCTCTCTCCCTTTGTTAAGGTAAGGTCGACGAAAACTATCAAATGAGCTATTTAAGTATCATTAACATGGCGTGTCAAGGATATTATCGTGTTAAAGGAAAATCAATGGAATATAAATCCCTCCTAACCTCCCTTTGCCAAAGGGAGGAATAGTTCCCCTCTTTGGAAAAGAGGGGGCAGGGGCATAGCCGTCAGGCTAAGGAAAAAGGGTTATGATAACAGGAGGTTGACAATAGGGGGCCGTGCCCCCGCTGGGCGCTTCATAACAATCTCCTATTAGGTAAAACGGCCGATTCTTTGAACTGTGGTGGCTTAAGGAAGTGATCGGCAGAACTTGCGTTTAAGCACCTGAAATATACAAACTTGTCAGGAAAAAGTGTAACTTCTCAATAAGTCTGGGCACGGTCAAGTTTTTTTAAGAAAAAGCTGGACACAGGAAATTAGATCTGTTATTACTGGTTCATGACCGTCAAGCATCACATAAAAGCCCCGCCCATACCCGATATTCCTTATGAGCAACGATCTCCGATTATTGACCAGTTGATCGATACTTGTAGTTTGCAGCAGGAAGTGATCCTGTCGCTTCAGGAACAAGTCCAGGTTCTAAGAGATGAGATAGCCAGGCTAAAGAACCAAAAACCCAAGCCGAAAATCAAGCCATCCAGTCTCGAAAATCGCCCTGATAAAAAGAAAAAAGGCAAGAAGAAAAAATCCGGCAAGCGTCCAGGGTCCGCCAAGAGACACAAAAACCTGACAATCCATGAAACCGTAGATGTAAAGCCTGACAATCTGCCTGAAGGCAGCCGGTTTAAGGGATATGACAGTTACACAGTTCAAGATATTATAGTTGGCGCCCATAACACTCGCTACCGTTTAGAACGCTGGGAAACCCCCTCTGGTGATTATATCGTTGGAAAACTCCCACAGCAGGTTAAGGGCCACTTCGGATCAACATTGATCAGCTTTATTTTGTACCAGTACTACCATGCCCATGTCACTCAACCCTTGATCTGGGAAGAGTTGCTCGAGTTCGGTATCGATATATCGACAGGAAAAATCAACAACATCATCGCTGAAGGCAACGATACCTTCCACCTGGAGAAAGACCAGATTCTGTGTACCGGACTTGAAGTCTCCCGTCACGTGCATGTGGATGATACAGGTGCACGGCACAAGGGTCAAAACGGATACTGCACCCATATCGGCAATGAGTTATTCGCCTGGTTTAAAAGCACCCATTACAAAAGTAGAATTAACTTTTTGACACTTTTGCAGGCAGGGCACAGTGATTATCTGCTAAATGCTGATGCCTTTGGGTATATGGCTGACTATAAATTTCCCCAAAGCAAACTTGCACAGATAGCATCCCATAACCTGACATGTTTCCATACTACAGAGCAGTGGGAATCATTTCTTAAAGAGCTGGACATCCTTTCCGATTTACACGTTCGTATCGCAACCGAAGGCGCCCTTTTGGCCAGTGTGCTTGAACAAGGCATAAACCCTGACCTTGCCATCATCAGTGATGATGCCGGACAGTTTAATGTGTTCTTGCACGCCCTGTGTTGGATACACGCCGAACGGACGTTAAACAAGATCGTCGGGGCCAATGATAAACAACGAGAAGCCATGGAGGATATCAGAACCCAATTTTGGGATCTATATGACCAACTGAAACTCTTCAAGCAAAAGCCAGCTGAAGCAAAAAAGAAGGAGCTCTCAGCCTGTTTCGACGAGTTGTTTACCACCAAGACCTGCTCCATCATTTTGAATCTGGCCCTCAAGCGAATCTACAAGAACAAATCAGAACTTCTATTGGTCCTTGAACGGCCGGATATCCCGTTACACAACAACTTGAGTGAGAGAGACATCCGCGAGTACGTCAAGAAACGCAAGATCAGCGGTTCCACCCGCAGCGATGTTGGTCGCCGCTGCAGAGACACTTTTACCAGCCTAAAGAAAACCTGCCGAAAGCTTGATGTCTCTTTCTGGAAATATCTTCTCGACAGAGTGATCGATAGCCATCAGATCCCCTTGCTCGGAGACCTTATTCGCCAAAGGGCACCGGGTTAACGCGCCGATGAATAGTGCTCGCTATTGTGGAAGAGATTTCTCCACTACCGAACTTAGGTCCATCAAACGCCTGATTACCGACAACCCGGAATCGAGTCGTGCGGCTCTATCCAGGCTTGTCTGCGACATGCTCTCATGGCGCCGCCCCGATGGACGACTGAAAGATATGAGTTGCCGGGTGGCAATGCTGCGTATGCAAGACGATGCTCTGCTCCACCTGCCGCCTCCAAGAAACGGCAACAACAACGGTAAAAGCTACCTTCGTCGTACCCAGCAGGCCCAACCAGACCCGGTCCCATTCATCACACCGGTCCACAGTTTGACTAATCTATGTATACAGCCGGTATCAGATCGAATCCAATCCCATCTTTGGAACGAGTATATCGATCGTTACCACTATTTGGGCTATCAACCACTGCCGGGCGCTCAGATGAGGTACTTCGCGCGTGATGGCAACCACATACTTGCTCTGCTGGGATTTGGTGCGGCAGCTTGGAAAACAGCTCCTCGGGACCAATTCATAGGTTGGACGACAGAGCAACGCAAGCGTCAGCTTCATCTTGTTATCGACAACGCGCGCTTCCTGATATTGCCTTGGGTCCGCTCAAAGAACCTGGCCTCAAAAATCCTTGCCATGGCTACCCGTCGAGTCGTTGACGACTGGCAACAACGCTATAATTATCGTCCAGTAATGGCAGAGACCTTTGTTGAGACTCCCCGTTTCAGTGGAACCTGCTACAAAGCGGCCAATTGGACTTGTCTCGGCGAAACAAAGGGGCGCGGAAAACTGGACCGACGGCACAGAAACCGGCTCCCCAAGAAAACCATCTGGATCTATCCACTTGCCAAAAACTACCGAAAACTGCTATCTCAATGATTCTGAGTCGCTCACAGATTGTGCTGCCCGGTATAAGGAAACCGCCTCTGGATTGAAAATCCATCCGACAGAATCTTCGAAAATGCCCAAAGTTATTGAG
>JAZDGZ010000292.1:0-2612 GCA_043806375.1 Pseudomonadota bacterium
CAAAACGAATTTCTTGAGGGCTCGTACCCCGTCCGCAGGTGTAAACATCTTCATGGCACTCATATTTTCCGAACCCGAACCCTTCGGCACCATAAGAATATCCAGATCCTCGGCCTCTTCATCAAATTCCCAATGAATAACAGGTAACCCATGGCCTATACTGGTCTGAGGATTGACGCGCGTCAAGGGGTGGGTGGAACTGCCGCGGAAAGGATGCTCCAGCGTCGCCCTCTTTGCCCCATTCTCGAGGGCCTTGGCAATCTTGGCGCCGTCCACGGGAAATCGACTCCCGATGCGGACGAAGAAAATGGGAAGCCCGGTATCCTGACAGACCAGGAGATTCTGGTCCTCCGCCACCTGAATATTTTTCAAAATCGTACGAAAGATCTCCCGGGCCGTTTCATTTGTCTCCTTTTCAAAGGCCTTCTCCAGTGCCGCTTTCACGTCCGGAGGCAGTCTCTTCAGTGCCCTAATGTAGAGTTCCTTTGCTACATCTTCGACCAGCCGGTAATTAAACTCGGTCATCTTCCAGCTCCTTTTCACGGATGATTCCATCTCTTGCGGGCATTATCATTATTGATGTTCAAAAAACAGCAAAATTTATGCCATATCCCAGAAAAGGATAACTTGTCTATATAACAGATCAATAAACATTTTTCTCCTGTTAATGAGGGCAAAGGAGCCGGAATTCCTAATCCGTGTGCCGAATTTTGGGCTTGTATTGTGGCCCAGGTTCATGAATAATGGCTCACCTCAGGAGATTGCCTGTTAAGTCCTTTCTGCTCATGGATCAGGAGCCTGTTATGCCTTGGAAATCCATAAAAAAATATGAAACCCTGCTAAGAATCAACAATGCGATTATCAAGGAACACACCCGAGAGGGCCTCTTCCGTGTCATTGCCACGGAGATCAAAAAGGTTTTCCATTATGATCGCTGCAGTATCAATCTGTATGACCCCGACACCAAATCTCTTAGCTATTTTGCGACCGCTGAAGGGATTAAGCCGGATGGCATAACCTGTCAGACAAGCCGCCCCCTGCCTAAAGGATCGGTAGCCAACCTGGTGATTGAATCCCGGAATCCGGTGATCATCAAAGATCTCTCAGAGCATCCTGAGCTGACCACGGCGGATACGATGTTAAAGGAAGGTTTAACCGCCACCGCCGCCTTTCCCCTTGTGATAAGGGATGTCTATCTAGGCTCGTTCCATGTTGCTTTTAAGAGACTGCCACCGAATATGGACGAGCTCATTGCCTTCTTGGAGGAATTATCGGTACAGATCACCATCGCGGTCGACAACATGTTGTATTACTACAGCCAAAGAAAGAAAAATGAAAGGCTTGAGAAGCAAAAACGCTATGTCATGGAGAAGTATGAAAGTTTGTATCATGATTTCTATTTTTGCAGCCCGGTCATGAGCAAACTCATGGGCGAGGTCGGTCTCATATCGGATTCAGACGCCTCAGTGCATATCAGCGGCGAAACAGGAACGGGCAAGGACCACATCGCCCGGCATATCCACAAGCTTAGCTCAAGAGGAGATCAGCTCTTCGTAAAGCTGAATTGTGCGGCTTTGTCGCCAACCCTGATTGAAAGCGAGCTTTTCGGCCATGCAAAAGGGTCCTTTACCGGTGCGAGCAACAAGAGAACGGGCCGTTTTGAGATGGCAGACGGCGGCACCATGTTTCTCGATGAAATCGGAGAACTCCCCATTGAGAGCCAGGCCAAGCTTCTCCAGGCCATAGAGGATAAGACTTTCGAAAGGGTTGGGGAAAGCACCCCGATCACGGTCGATTTTAGAATCCTCTCCGGCACAAACCAGGATCTGAGAAAAAAAATGAGAGAAGGCAGATTCCGGAAGGATCTCTATTATCGGCTGAATATTATCCGTATCGACATCCCTCCCTTGCGGGAACGTGTTGAAGATATACCCCTCTTGGTCAGGTGCTTTACCACAAGATTTTCGGAAAAGATGCAGAAGCCGGAGGCACGGTACAACTCAGAGGCGATTGAGGCGCTATGCCGGTATGCTTGGCCCGGGAATGTAAGGGAATTGCAGAATGTTGTTGAAAGGATCATGATCCTTCGCGGGGGCCACGCCATCACTGAAACCGATATCAATCACCTGCTCCATTCTTTTGAGCCCGATGAGGCGAAAATTAGGGACGAAAGGTTTTTGACGCGGCAGGAAATGGAAAGAAGGCATATTGAAAGTGCATTAGACCATTGCGGTGGCTTGGTCGGAGGGAAAAAAGGCGCTGCCCGGTTATTAGGGATTCCAAGGACGACCCTTCAGTACAGGATGAAGAAGTTAGGCGTCAATGGTCATTCTCTTGCGCATTTGGAAAAAGGATGATGGCTTCTGCTAGTGCCGTGTCTCAAATGTTCTGTCCCTAAAGATGATGGTCTCGTAAACCCTCATGACCTGGATGCCGGCCACCCCCATGGATGAATACGCCAAAGGCGTACAAGAATGTAGGGGCGCACTTTATGTGCGCCCGCAGGGCGGAGATAAACTCCGCCCCTACGAGCGTATTTTCACGGCAAAAAGTCGAAAATGACCATTTTCCGTCATTCCGGCGAATCCCGGATCGGTGTCCGGGACAGGCGC
>JAZDGZ010000293.1:0-4123 GCA_043806375.1 Pseudomonadota bacterium
GCAGGAAGGGCGCCCGCCCTTAGGACGATGGAAAGGTCTTTGGCATCCTCCATGGTGAAGGACCCGGTGATCTGGGCTTTACCGCCTGCGATTCTGTCCCGTATGACAGGAGCGGAGTAGACGTTGTTGTCGAGCACTATGGCCAGCCTCTTCTCTATGTTTTCTTCCGTAATCCTCTCAAAGAGCCTGGCTCCACGGGCATCAAAAGATAGAGATACATACGGTTCGCCGTACTGGCTGTCTATCTGGACCCTGGCATCGGTGATATATTCACCGGTGATGAGCGTCCTTTTTTTCAGCAAAAAGGGGATCTTCCCCTTGACCCCGGTTTTCCGATCGGCCGACGCCTGATAAAGGATTTCAGACCCGGGCGGAACGTTCCCTTTGAGTGCCTGCTCCAGGCTGCCTTCCTCGTCGACCAGCTTGAATTCCAGGAGGGCCGTCTTTCCGATCAAATCTATGGCCCGCTTGGGGTCTTTGATTCCCGGGAGCTGGATCAGAATCCTGAAGTTTTCCTGAGGCCTGATGTCCGGTTCGCTCACGCCGAACTGGTCAATGCGGTTTCTGATCGTCTCGAGGGCCTGATCCGTCGCCATCTTCATAATCTGGTTTCTCGCCTTGGCATCCAAAACGAGTTTAAAGGCAACCCCTTCTTCCTTACTTGGAGCCGTCTCCACCCTGAAATCCCGATAACCGGTCTCTACCAGGTCCTGAAGGGCCTTTTCATCCTCCCCCCTCATGATGGTCAGGCCGATGCCTTCGGTCCCGTTCCGTTTAAGTTCCACGTAACGGATCTTGCTTTTTCGAAGATCATGTTTCAGCTCCTCCAGGCCCCGTTCCAAATTCGTTTCAACAGCCTTTTCCGCTTCTACCTCGAGGACCAGATGGACACCCCCTTGAAGGTCCAGACCAAGGTGTATCTTGTCTCTGGGAAGAAAACTCGACCACCAGGAAGGAAGATCCCTGCTGAACGAGGGGGTCAGGTACAAGAATGCCGAAACGATCAGTAGCGCTACGATAGCTCCGCGCCAGCCAAGGTTCTTTGCCACTCTTCACTCTCCTTTACCATTAAGCGTTGCTCAGCCGTACTGCTCAGCTCGAACTGGATTCGTCCCTCTTCAGAACACCCGCAATGGATCCCCTCGATACCTTGACCCTTATCTTGGGGGCGATCTCCATGGTAATGACGTCGTCCGATATGCCGGTGATGACGCCGTGCAGCCCTCCCGAACTGACGACCTTATCCCCTTTCTTAACAGCTGAAAGCATGGCCTTGTGTAGCTTGGCCTTCTTCTGTTGAGGTCTGATGAGCAGGAAATAGAAGATGGCAAACATGAGGATAAGGGGGACGAAGGCGCCGAAGCCCCCTCCTTGACCTCCTCCGGAACCACCGGATCCCATGGCGTAAGCTAAAAAATTCATTCTGAAACCTCCACTTGATTGAGTTGTGTCTTAAGTGAATTATATCACTCGATTCAATTTGGAACAACTTCACCGTTGTCGATTCAAAGACTCAACGGGATTGACGGTCATAAAACTCCCTGCGATATTCCAGCAAGTTCCCATCTCTTATGGCCCCTCGTATCTCAGACATCAGTTGCGCATAGTAGTGGACATTGTGAATGCTGTTCAATCTGTAGGCCAAGAGTTCTTTTGCCATAAACAGGTGCCTCAGATAGGCCCTTGAAAAATGGGAGCAGGTATAGCAGCCACAATTTTCATCCACGGGTCCAGGATCATCCAGGTATTGGGCGTTTTTTATGACCACCTTACCGGTGCTCGTGAAAAAAGTGCCGTTTCTGGCATTCCGGGTGGGCATGACGCAATCGAACATATCCACCCCCAAGATGACGGCCTCAAGAATATCCTCCGGCTTTCCAACCCCCATGAGGTAGATCGGCTTTTCCTCTGGAAGAAACGGCACGGTCTGCGCAATGACACGCTCCCTGGTCTCCTTGTCTTCGCCTACAGATAGCCCGCCTATGGCATAACCGTCAAAATCCATGGGCACCAACTCTTGGGCGCTCGACTCCCTCAGGTCTGGGTAGATGCCTCCCTGAACAATGCCGAAGAGGGCCTGGGCATCGGTTGCCCTGTGCCGGCGGCATATTTTGGCCCACCGGCTTGTAAGTCTGACGGCATTGGCGACATAGTCACGATCGGCCGGATAAGGGACACACTCGTCAAAGGCCATCATGATGTCACTCCCAAGGGCCTTCTGGATATCCATCGCTTCCCTGGGGCCGATAAAATGTTTCGATCCGTCCAAATGGGACTGGAAGGTCACACCCTCTTCAGATATGGATCTCAGTTTGGCGAGGCTGTAGACCTGAAAACCGCCGCTGTCGGTCAGGATGGGCCTCTTCCAGCTCATGAATCGATGGAGACCCCCCAGTTTCTGAATGATCCCGTGTCCGGGCCGGAGATAGAGGTGGTAGGTATTGGCCAGGATGATCCTGACCCCCACTTCCTCCAGATCCTCCGGGGAGAGTGCCTTTACCGAACCCTGGGTCCCCACGGGCATAAAGACAGGCGTCTCAAAGCCCCCGTGAAGGGTCTTGATTTCACCGAGCCTGGCTCGATGGGTGCCACACTTCTTTATAACCCTAAATTCCAAATCACCAAACTCAAAGGATCAGCATGGCATCGCCATAACTATAGAACCTATAAGCCTTTTCCATAGCCCGGCGGTAGGCCTCCCTGACAAACTCCAGCCCCGCAAAGGCAGACACCAAGAAGAGCAAAGAGGACCTGGGCAGATGAAAATTGGTGATCAGCCCGTCAATGACCTTGAACTCAAATCCGGGAGTGATCAGAAGATCCGTCTTCCCCTTGCCGGGGGCGATTTCACCCTTTATTCCTGCCACCGATTCCAGCGTTCTCACCACGGTTGTCCCAACAGCGATGACCCTTCTGCCCTCCCTCTTGCAGCGATTGATCGCCTCGGCCGTCCGGGGATCAATAAGAAAATCCTCTGCTCCCAGGTGATGGTTTCGAATGTCTTTTGCCCTTACCGGCTGGAAAGTCCCGTGACCCACGTGGAGGGTCAACTCGACCAGGGAAATCCCTGCCCGATTCAGGGTTTCAACCAGTTCCCTCGTGAAATGGAGGCCGGCGGTCGGTGCGGCCACGGCCCCCTTTTCTTTGGAAAATACGGTCTGGTATCTATCCCGATCAAGTGGGGATGAGCCGTTCCGTTTATCCCTCTTTATGTAAGGCGGCAAAGGCATGCAGCCTTTTTCCTCGATCAGGTTATCCACGGACTGGGTCCCCTGAAAGGTGATCCGGGTAAGGCCGTTTTCTCCAAGGTCCTCCACCAGACCGGTAACCCCGCATTCAAAGAACAGGCGACTTCCTTTCGTAGGCCGCTTAGAGGATCTTAAAAGACACCAACGGGTACTGGATGTCAACTCATCATGGAGAGGATGTTCCAGAACCAGTATCTCAATCCTTCCCCCGCTTCCTTTCCTGCCGAAAAGCCTGGCCGAAACCACCCTGGTGTTATTGGCCACCAAGAGGTCGCCGGGTCTCAATAACCGAGGGAGCTCGGAGAATACCTGATCAGTGAGCGACCTCTTGGAACGTTCTACAAAAAGGAGTCGCGAGGTATCGCGGCCCGGGGCAGGAAACTGAGCGATCATCGCCTCGGGCAATTCATAGTCGTAATCTTTAATATCAAACATTTAAAACTAGGATGTTAAAAGGAGTAACTTAAAAAAAATGAGGTTTAAAGTCAAACGATTTTATTCTCTGAAGAGATATGTTATGGCTAACCCGGTACACATGACCACGAAACCGATGGCCCTTAAACTCGAATCCGGGGTCTCTTGGAGTTTTCTCATCCACCCTTTCATCCGATCAGGAAAGGCGAAATAGGGCAGGCCTTCGACGATCATAAGCAAGCCGAGGAGAGTAAAAAACAATTTCATAACGGTAAATCCTCAGTCAAGGTTCTAGGAGGGGAAAAAACTCGGACTTTATCATAGTTTCAGCCAACCCCGGTGTCAACCAAAGCCGCAAACGTCCGTAATAGTCCTTGATATATGTGATATAATCGGCTAATTTTAAACGTTTTGTAAATCTCGAAAGCGCTCCTATGACCCATTCGCCAAATAGTGTGCTT
>JAZDGZ010000294.1:0-8564 GCA_043806375.1 Pseudomonadota bacterium
GAGGAACTGGATTTCCCGCAGGTGTGCGGGGTTCATGAAATCCACCTAGAGACGGACGCCCTGGTGGTCAAGCAGGTAAGTGACGGTCTTCTAAATACCCTACGCGTGAGTACGCCGGCACTGTTGACCGTATCCCAGGAGCTCTCCGTGCCCGGGCACATCCCCCTGGGGGATCTGGAAAGGGCCTTTTCTGATGGAATCATCATACGGTGGGGTCTTGAGGATCTGGGACTGCATGCCGAAGAGGTCGGGTTGCGTGGGTCGGCCACGCGGGTCTGGAGGCTTTATAACCCTCCTCCCAGGAGAATGGGCGAGGTCATAAGCGGTCCACCACAGAAGTTGGTCGAACACATCATAGCCATGCTGGAGACGAAGGGAATCCTGGATGCGGAAGATGCAGAGGGATAGAGATCACAAGGGCATCTGGATCTTTGGAGACTACCGGAACTATTTCCAAAATCGCGTCACCCTGCAGCTCATCGCAAAGGGTAAAGACCTGGCCCAAAAGCTGGAGACCGAGGTCACCGTGGTGCTTCTGGGAGATCAAACCCACCAATATGCGATGGAATATGTGGCTCACGGCGCGGATGTAGTCATGGTGGTCGATCATCCCACCTTGAAAGACTATCATATCGAGACATACACGCGCCTTGTTGCAAAGCTGGTCGCCTCCTGGCGGCCCGAGATATTTATTGCCGGGGCGACCGGCTTTGGCAGGGAGTTTTTCCCCAGACTGGCCAAGCGTCTGAGAACAGGGCTGAGCGCCGATTGCGTCTCTCTGGAAATCGATGCGGAGAGCGGGCTCTTGGTCCAGACCACGCCCGCATTCGGTGGGGACTTGCTGGCGGAGATCGTGACACCCGACCACAGACCTCAAATGGCGACCGTTCACCCGGGCGTTTTTGATGAAAGACCCCATGATTCCGGCGCCCTCGGCCGTATTATCTATCCAGAGGTTGAGATCGAGACCGACCAGCGGGTCCAACTTGTCCGGAGCAGGCCTGAACAGGGCCGCAAGGTCAACCTGGAGGACGCCTCCACCGTACTCGTGGGGGGACGCGGTCTTGGTTCAAAAGAGCGGTTTCAAGTTCTCTTTGATCTGGCTGACCTCTTAAACGGGGAGGTGGGCGCTACCCGCCCGGCCATCCTGGCCGGATGGAGCGAAGATGCAAGGCTCTTGGGACAGACCGGGAAGAGCGTCAAACCCAAGCTCCTCATCACCGCAGGGACCTCCGGGGCCCTCCAGTATACGACCGGGATTCAGGGCGCAGAGGCCATCATTGCCATCAACCGGGACCCGCATGCCCCTATTTTTCGGATCGCGGATCTGGGATTGGTAGGAGATGCCCATGCCGTTCTCGCCCTCTTGTTGGAGAAACTCCGCAAAAGATTGTGAGCAGAGAGAAGGGAGTCGATATTGAAATTCCGGGAAAGTCTTATCAGCGCCAACCACAACTATCTCGTGAATGATATGCTTTCGCCGGGATTCGTCCTCGGTGACCCCGGGCCCAGGGATGACTTCTGGTTTGTGGCAGACGTGGTGCCCCCGGAAGAACGTCGGGGTCGCATCTATGGTCGGCTTTATGATCGCCGTGGAGACTTCATTCTCGAATTGAAAGGGAATAGAACCACCGAGAACCCGGGCCAGACCGTTCTTCAATCCATCCAGGGAGGGTTCCGCATCCATTACCCCTCCGGGGAGCTCCTGATCAAGGTTCACACCCGCAATTTTGCCAACGGGCACTTGACCTTCATTCACGGCAAGGTGTATGACAAAGAGGGCAGGTTGCGCATGGAGCCCTCCTATGAAGGCGTAAAGGTCCATGGGAAAGGACAGTTGGCCTTGGTCGGCCCTTATGCATTCGGGGAATCGGGGCACTGAGTTTTTTGGTGAAGCCCGTCTTGCCAATCATTCCCCGGGAGATGTCTTGAGGTGGGGAGAAAGGGCCTGAAAGAAGGGTCCCCCCATCAGTGCTACCACCCGGTTCTTCATGGGAAAAATGTTCCTTTGCGGGTTTTTTTGCCCTTGACAAGAGGGAAATCGTTGATCTATACATGGATGCTGCCATTCCAGAAGAGAGGGGCCTTTTCCCCTGCTTCCCATGGAAGACTCGAGAGTTAACTATCTTTTTCGACTTCAAAAAGAACGAGAAATGGATTGACAACATAGCCTTGGTCACGCAGCTCGGTCTGACCATGGCAGGTTCAATCCTTTTTTGTTTTGCCATTGGCTACTATCTAGACAAATGGCTGGGTACCAAGGGGCTTTTCATCACCATTTTCATTTTGCTTGGCGTGGCAGGAGGAGGATATACCGCCTACCGCCAGATCATGGAAGGCACCAGGGGAGATAAAGAGAATAAGGGATAGCATGAAAGGGCGAGATAACGAAATCAGGGGACTTCAGAAGAGAATCTGCTCTTGGGCCTTGGTGTCCGCTCTTGTCGTGGCTGTCTTCTTCCTGCTCTTTCAGGAAAAGGCTGTGGCCAAGGGATTGGTGCTGGGTACCTGTTTCAGCATTCTCAACTTTCTCCTCCTGAGCAAATCCATCCCCATGACCCTTGGGCAAAGCCGGTCCGGGGCAAACGCGATCGGGTTGGCATCTATGTTGTCCAGGTATGTCGTGCTGTCCGTCCCCCTGGTTTTCGCTTTGAAATCCGCGTCTTTTGATTTTGTTGCGGTGGTGGTTGGCATCTTTGCGGTCCAGATAGTGCTCCTGGTTGATTCGATCGTGATCAGGCCCCATCTGGCCGGGAAGTAAGATCCTTTGTCATCAAATTATATCGCCCTTGCGGGCTTGGACGGATGATATATGGAAAATTTAACCAAGATACCTCAGTTTGTGATCAAGATTTTCGGTGTCAATCTGGTTTTCAACGTAGAGACGATCATCATGAGCTGGATTGTGATGGCTGCTCTGATCCTCTTCGGCATCTTGGCCACGAGGAAGATAGACTTCCTCCCAAATCCCTTTCAGGTCGTTGCCGAATTCATCATAGGGACCTTTTATAGTCTCACAAAGGACGCCCTGGATGCAAAGATGGCCAAGAAGTACTTTCCCCTGATCTGTGGTCTTTTCATGTTTCTCCTCTTGAGCAACTGGCTCGGCATCTTGCCCAAGCTTTCCGAACCGACCAGAGATCTGAACACGACCCTCGGGTTCGGGGTTCTGGGTTTTTTTATTGCCCACCACGCGGGGATTAAGGCCAAAGGCTTCAAGGGCTATGCAAGCGGGTATTTTCAGCCTATCTTTTTCATGGCCCCCTTGAACGTCATCGGAGAGTTGGCCAAAGTCATTTCCATCTCTTTTCGGTTGTACGGGAATATCCTGGGGGGCTCCATCATCATCTTAATCGTCTCCCATTTGATCTACGGTCTGGTGCTTCCACCGGTCCTGATTTGCTTCTTCAGTCTCTTTGTGGGAAGCATTCAGGCCTTTGTTTTCACGATGCTGACACTCGTTTACATATCGGTTCAGGTGAAATAGTTATGACTTTAGATGTTCCAACGACCGTAAAATTGGCTTCCTATGTCGGTGCGGGCTTTTGTATCGGATTGGGGGCTATCGGTGCGGCCCTTGGGGAAGGGTTCACGGCGGGTCTTGCAAACCAGAGCATATCGAGCGACCCTAGGAAATCAGGTGATATCATCAAGAACATGCTCGTCGGACAGGCGATCGCCGAATCAGCCGGCATTTTTGCCTTGGTCATTGCTATCCTTCTCATCTTTCTGGAAACCTCGGGAACGAGCTTGGTGAAGGCGGCCGCCCTGCTGGGGGCTGGCCTTTCCATGGGCCTTGGGGCGGTCGGCTCGGGCATTGGCTCAGGGTATCCCGGCGGTAAGGCCTGCCTCGGTATTTCCATGCAGCCAACTGTTTCGGGGCGGCTGACCACCAACATGCTCATCGGATCGGCGGTCTGCCAGACGCCGGCCATCTTCTCGATGGTCATTGCCCTCATGCTCATGTTTCTTGATTTTGGAAAGGGCGCCGTCTCACCCACATGGGCCGCCCTGCTGGGGGCAGGGATCTGCATGGGCTTTGGGGCCATCGGCTCCGGCATTGGATCGGGATATCCCGGGGGTGAGGCCTGCCTCGGCATAGCGAGACAGCCGACCGCTTCGGGATTGCTGACCACCAACATGCTCATCGGATCGGCGGTCTGCCAGACGCCGGCCATCTTCTCGATGGTCATTGCCCTCATGCTCATGTTTCTCGATTTTGGAAAGGCCCCCCCCTCGCCCACATGGGCCGCCCTGCTGGGGGCAGGGATCAGTACGGGGCTGGCGGCCATAGGATCAGGAATGGGAGGAGGCATGGCCGCGGGAGCAAGCTGCGAAGGTGTGGCCCGCAACCCTGATACCATCGGACAAACGACCACCACCATGTTGGTGGGCCAAGCCGTCTCGCAAACCCCATCCATTTTTGGCCTTCTCGTAAGCTTGATCCTGATGTTCAAGGTCTATCCTGAGGCAACGACCCTTGCGGCGCCCATGGCCCTTCTAGGCGCAGGGTTGTGCATGGGTGCCGGCGGCATCGGTCCGGGAATCGGGAATGGCATGACTGCACGGGGGGCGGTCACCTGGGTGGCCAGGAACATAGAGGCTGCCGGGGTCTTGACGAGGACCATGCTGGTGGGGCAGGCAGTGTCTCAATCTACGGCGATTTATGCAATGGTAGTAAGTCTAGTGCTCATGTTTGTGGTCTAAGAAAATAGATGATCGTGCGTATTTAGCAATATAAGGGGGAAAAAATGGCGATTGAAGGTGCAGATTTGGTAAGAGCAGCAGCATTTATTGGAGCGGGCTTGGCCATGGGCTTTGGGGCCATCGGGCCTGGCGTGGGTGAAGGCTATGCGGCAGGAAAGGCCTGTGAGGCCATAGGGCGAAAACCCGAAGAGGCGGATCTTTTGACGAGAACGATGCTTGTAGGTCAGGCCGTCTCGGAATCTACCGGCATCTATTCGCTGGTTGTGGCCTTGCTTCTCCTTTTTGTGGTCTAAAGAGACTCTGGGAAGGATTTTGACTCATGATAAGCATTAACGCTACTCTGGTACTCCAGGTGGTCCACCTTTTGATCTTGATCCTGATCCTGAATCGTCTCCTGTTTAAGCCGATTCAGAAAGTGATCAATGAGAGAACGGCGTTTATTGGGAACTCAAAAGGCGAGATAAGAGAAATCGAAATAGAGATTGAGCGCCTGAAGAACGAGCACCTCTCACAGGAGAAAATGGCGAGAAGAGAGGCCTCTCAAGAAGGTCAGGACCTAAAAAACATCGGCCTAAGGCAGGTTGAAGGACTCGTTGAGGAGGCTCAAAAGAAGGTTGCGTCCATAAGGATCGAAGCGGGGAACTTGGCCGAAGTTGAGCTGAAGGCGACCCGGCCCAAGCTGAGAGATGAGGCTTCCTTGCTCTGTGAAGTCATCATTGAGAGGATGATCGGGAGGAGGATTGCGAATTGAGAATTCAGGACAAGAGATACCTTTTGATGATGTCCTCTCAGGCATTGTGGATCGTGGCCTACCTGCTTTTCGATGCTGGCGATGCCTTTGCAGAAGGGGACCCAAGCCCTGGGCGAAAGTTGTGGGACAATATCATGCTGTGGGTCAATTTTGGTATTCTCGCCTTTTTTTTCATGAAGTATGCGAGGAAACCGCTCCTGGCCTATCTGCGAAATGTGCGAAATAAAATCGAGAAGAATTTGGGCGCCATTAATGAACAGGTTACAAGTGCCAAATCGGTCTTGGCCTCAGAAAGCGAAAGGTTGAAAGGCATCGACCAACAGTTGAAGGAGATTCGAGAAAGAATCCTCGAGATAGGCAGACAAGAAAAAGAGAAAATCATCGAAAGCGGAAGATCTGCCGCTGAAAGGATGATCGAAAATGCCAGGGCCTATGCTTCCCATAGGCTGGCCTCAGCAAAGAAGGCCGTTTCCGACGAACTGGTCGATATGGCCATTTCTATGGCCGAAGAAAAGCTGAGAAAGGCGATCTCTAACGAAGACAGTGATAGACTTTTCACCCGGTTCGTGAAAGATCTGGAAACTTCGGAGGGGCTGTTGGAGAAAAAACTCGGATGACCTGCCTTCACTCTGGGTTCCTCATTCTTCCTGCCAAAAAAGAGGTTGAAAACCCCTGTCCATAGGAAAAAGGCGCGAGGACTTCAGACTTTTTTGTGGCTCCTGAGCCCATTGGACCCTGGAGCCGCAGTGCAATTCACTTCCTGATTTATCGGCCTGTCTTGTTTTTTTCTTCCGGCTTGCCAGCCTGGCAACTTTCCTTCATTCAGGTGGAGATGCCGAATTTGGGCAGCACATAGGCCTGAAGGACTATCCATCCCACAATGATCAATACGAGCCACAAAATCCCCATAGGATTAACACTCCCTTTCCGTGCCCCTGTTCTGACTGAAATTCCCCTTCCATATCAAGAGGAGGACGAATCCGATCTTCCCGATGGAGCACAAATCATCAAAGATGCAGTCACAGCCAACGGCTGTGTTGGGCTCACCCTCAAGAAAATCCGCCGGTAGAGGGGGCACACCCCGAGGAACTCACGGACCCGGCGATAGATGACCCGCATGAAAAAGAAGACAACAACCGGCATGTGTCCGTCTTGCCGCAGGAGGGGCAGAGAATCCCTTTTTCTCCGTCAGAGGCAAAAACCAGCTGTTCAAAGATCTTTCCGCACGTGTTACACTTGAACTCATATATGGGCATTTTAAAATATCCTTTAAATGGGTTTTTCCTGATCGATACTTATTATAATCATTAGAGCCTCTGTTCACAAAAAGGTTTTGTCAAAAATTCAAGAATGAGGGCAAAAACAGGCTCAAAGGCGGCCAGTAAGTAATAAGAATGAGGGTGAGGAGCAGCAAGAGGAGAAAGGGGAGGGTGGCCCTGTAGAGCTGCATGATCGGCCGGTCAAACCTGGAACTGGCGATAAAGAGGTTGAGGCCGACAGGAGGCGTATTATACCCGATTCCCAGGTTGACCAGAAAAATGACGCCTAGGTGAACGGGGTCCACACCGAACTTTTCTGCAAGGGGCATAATAAGGGGCACGACCACAAGGATGGCACTGAATATGTCCATCATACAGCCCACCAGGATCAAGAAAAAATTCAAGATCAGCAGAAAACCTACCCTGGTGTGAACCATCTCTTCTATGAGACCCAGGATCTTCATGGGGATGAAGGCATCCACCAGGTAATTCGTAAAACCCAGGGCCGCGCCCAGGACGATCATGATGCCGCCCACCATCTTCATGCTCTCTTTCATAATCACTGGCAGATCTTTCACAATGCGGATTTCGTGAAAAATCAATGTCTTGACAAAGAGCACATAGCCCACTGTGAGGGCAGCCGCCTCTGTTGCCGTGCAGAAGCCGGAGTAGATGCCGAGGAGAATCAGGAAAGGGATGGGCGCTTCCCATGCAGCCGCTCTCAGGGCACTCAGAAATTCGGTGAAAGAAAAGGCCGGCTTTTCGAGTTTGAGTTTTTTCCCCATGAAAAAGGAGAAAAGACTGAGAACCCCCACCATGAGTATGCCTGGTAGAATGCCCGCCATAAAGAGTTTCTCAATGCTCGCGCCTGAGACAAAACCGTAGAGGATGATGGGGAGGCTGGGGGCGAAGGTCAGTCCCAGACTCCCTGAAGTGGTTATCAACCCAAGGGAGAACTTTTCTCCATAGTTCTGAGAAAGAAGTGCCGGAAGGAGCAAACCGCCCAGGGCAATAATGGTCACGCCGGTAGCTCCTGTGATCGCCGTGAAAAAGGCGGAGCATAACAGGGCCACCATACCGAGACCGCCCGGCACCCAGCCAAGCAGGCTTTGTGAAAACCGGACCAAGCGTTGAGAAGTCCCGCCTTCACTGAGAAGGTAGCCGGCAAAAGTGAAAAGGGGAATGGCCAGAAGCACCGGAGCATTGGCGAGCCTGTAGATCTCGATCGGAATGGCGGAGAAATCAACGCCCGTGCTATAAAGACCGAGCATGGCGGCTCCGAACATTGCTCCAAAGATCGGCATGCCCAGGAGTGTCAGGAGGATCAGGAGGATGACCGCAGCGAGGATCATGAATGGAACCTCCGATAGATCGTCACCGCTTCATCAATCGCCCTAATGGAAAAACGAAAAAAGATCACCGAGAACCCGATTGGGAGAATCAGTTGCCCCACCCAGTTGGGTAAGCCTGCAAAGATCTGGGCTCCAAAAGAGGCTTCCAATCTGACATAGGTGATAGAAGCCTTGAGCATGAGGCCGGTGACCAGAGCACAGGCCACGGAAAGAAGGAGTTCGCGGTAAGGCAATAGAGGCAGGGGCAGGAGATCAGACATGAGATCAATTTTGATATGCTTGTTCTCTCCCGTCACAAGGGATGCCCCCAAGAGGCTTACCCAGAGGACCAGAAGCCTCACCAGGGGTTCCGCCCAGTCTATTTGCCCCATGAAGCTGTTGGCCCAATGCATGTGGGCATAGATGAAGAGGGCTCTCAGGGCGACCTGCAGGAGAGTCAGGGTGACCATGACCGCGAGAAAGAGGATGAGAAGCCATCCCTCCAGGCGACCAAGC
>JAZDGZ010000295.1:0-3950 GCA_043806375.1 Pseudomonadota bacterium
TCCGGGTGATTCTCTCCCAGGGGCGACTCGGAGGACCACATGATGCTGTGTTTTGCCAAGACTTTGGCGGCCCCCAGAAGAGCGTATCCTTTCTCCTGCAAGGCCTTTCCCATGCGATAAAGCGCGATGCCGCTTGAGACCCCGCCCCAGGTGACGAAAGGGACGGAAGACCCTTTCCCGGCCTTCGGCAGGCTTGCAATAAAGTCCATGACAGGGGGAGGGGGTGGGATGCATAGACAGGGGACCCGATAAAGATGCAGATATTGTCCTTTGCGTCTAAAAGTTGCGGCAGAATGAAGGGAATGTCTTCTTCGCGAGCCAGGTCGATGGTAGTCACCGGGATTTCCAGGGACCGTATCTTATTTTCTATCACGTCAGCAACATGTTGAGTGCTCCCTGAGGGAGAGAAGAAGACGATCAGGGCTTTGCGGATGAGCATCGACATTAAACACGTCCCTTTCTTTTCCAAATGCGGACCTTTGGGCCAACCAAATCTCAGCAGATTCCAGTTCGCGGATTGAATGACGAATGCCGAACAAGGAACCGCAGAATGATGAAGTATTCACTTCGGCGTTCGATATTCGATGTTCGAAATTCTGCGGTTCAAGGTCGCTCTGGAGGCGAATTTTCAAATCCTCCACAAATCATAGAGGGATCTCGATCTAAGATTCCAAACCAGGCTGATGGGGCAGGGGTGCAGCGGTTTTGTTTTATCCGGAGTGGCGACATCGCCTCAAATGCTCAGCATGTCGGGGGGAAACTGGATCGTGATCGCCCCCTCGGGGCAGTCCTGCCGGCAGGAGCCGCAATGCCAGCATTCCTCGGGGTATTTCAGGTAGGGTTCCTTTTCCTTGCCCCCGTTTTTCATGTATATCACATCGCCCGGGCAGATGGCATCGCACAGCCCGCAGCCTGAACATTTTTCCATATCAAAGACGGGTGGCATCTCTTACCTTACCTCTGAGCAACAGGTTCAAAAGCGCAGGAGACGTCGTCTCCCTGTTTCTTCAATATGACCAGGCCGCACCATTTCTCGTTGTCCGTATCCGGGTAGTCGAGGCGATGGTGGTAGGGCTTGTTTCTGCTTTCAGTGCGGAACAGGGCCGCCCTGCCCATCATTTTGCCTACCTGAAGCAGGGACCGGGTTTCGTGGCTTCGCATCAGTTCATGGAGGTCATTCGCCTTCATCTCATCCAGGTACTGTTCGAGCCTTTGGAGCTTTTCGAGGCCCACCTTGATGCCCCCTTCGGTGCGCATGGCACCGATATGCTCCGCCATGATCTTGCGAATCGCATCCTCGATTTGCCGGTAGGGGTATCCGGAAGAACGAACCAGGGGGGCCGTAAAACGATGGATCTCCTCGCGTGTGACGCCTGCGGGCGCTCGATCCCGGGTCTTGAGAGCCAGGGCATAGGCGGCAGCCGATTTGCCCGCCTTGTAACCTCCTGCCACAGCGCCGTGCACGCAACGGTTATGGTCGGCCGCATCGCCGCAGGCAAAAAGGCCCGGGACCGTGGCCGCCGAATCTTTGTCTATCTTGACCCCGCTGCCCGTCACCTCGGTGGGACCTGCCTGCATGCCTTCCGAAATGGTGATCTCCACAGGCTTTTCTCGCAGGTTTTCCCCCCTCTGTTCGAAGTAGTCGGGAAGCGTGTCCTTGTCATAGCCCAGGGTTGATTTGAGGTGGTCTAGGTCCGGGGCGTTCAGGTCACGGCAATCGATATAGATGGGGCCGTGCCCCTTTCGAATCTCTTCAAGGGTATAAAAGACCACGTCCTAGCGGGGGGCCCGGTTGGCCATGGGGTGATTTTTTTCCATGTAATACTCGCCGAGGCTGTTCAAAAAACGACCGCCCATGCCGACCAGGGCGTTGAACCCGGGTGCGGCAAATCCCTTTGGCATCAGGGTCATGCGCATGTATTCCATGTTGGTGAGGGCCGCGCCGGCCTTGAAGGCCATGACCTGGCCATCCCCTGTATCATAGGGGCACAACCAGGTATTGAATGGATTGAGTCGGGGATTTTCGTAGAGGCGGTTGGTGTTGCCTGTGGCGATGATCGTTGCCTTTGCCTTTATGACGTAGAAGTCGCCATTTCGGATGTGAAAACCGAGGCCGCCCACGACCGCCCCCTGATGGGTCAAGAGATCGACCATCATCACCTTGTCCAGGACAGTACACCCGAGCTTGCGCACGGCCTTACCCAGCAAGGGTTTTAGCCTTTTGCCCTTGAAGTTGATGAAATAGGGGCCCGGCTGTCCCATGGAACGGGTCCGATAAAAGGTGCCGTCATCCCGGGTGAGGGGATTGCCAATCCGGGCCATGCGATCAATGGCATCCGGGAGTTCGGCACAGTAAACGGATTCGATGATGGACAAATGGGCCGTACCGCGGCCGATTCTATCGACGTAACTCAGAAAGGCATCCCGGGTATCCCAATCCTCTCCCTGGTTCAGATAGGCAAGGAAGTGGTCAACGCCTCCTCCAATATCGCCGCTTCGCTCGATCTTGCCCTTGTCTGCGACAATGACCTTAGCCCCCTTTTCGGCCGCCCCTATGGCGGCATTCGTCCCCGCCAGGCCGCCGCCCACGATGAGCACGTCTGTAGAGAGGTCAATGACTTCCATGGTTTTCACCTTTCATCTCATCCCTCCATGTGCATCAACTTTAACATATTCCCTGAAAAAATCTTCTCCTTGTCCGCATCTGGAATATTCAGGCCTTGGATGGAGGTGACGGCCTCACGGATGTCTCCGATCACATGGGGGTAGTCCGAACCCAGAACCATGCCCTCCGCACCGACAAAGTGGTATGCGCACATGAGGGCGGGTTCAAAGAAGCTGACCGTATCGTAGGTGAATTTTTTCAGGTACTCCTTGGCTGGAGAGGAGATGTTCTCCTGACATTCGGGGTAGGCCTTGTAACAGTTTTGTATCCGTTCGGCCAGGTAAGGGATAGCCCCTCCCAGGTGTGAGACGATGAACTTGAGATTGGGAAATCGTTCCATCACGCCTCCCATGACGAGACGGACCACGGCTACACAGAGTTCCATCTCAAAGCCGATCATGGGGCCGAGTCGGAAATCCTTGTAAGTCTCTTTGTCCGCAGGCGTGCGGGGATGGATATGGATGGGAAGGTCATACTCTGAAATCCGCTCATAGAAGGGGTAGAGGCGTTTGTCGTCCAGAGGCATTCCATTGATGTTTGTGCCGATGCAGGCCCCTTTCAGGTCCAGGTCATCCACGCAGCGTTCAAGCTCCCGGACGGTTCTCTCGGGGTCAAGGAAGGGGAGGGTGGCAAAGCCCTGGAAGTGATCGGGGTTGTCCCGGCTGATCCGGGCGACTTCGTCATTGACCACCCTTGCGAGGGTTTCGCCGAGACCAACGGGAAAGATGTCTACGCTTGGGATGGTGAGGGTCAGGATCTGCATATCGAAACCTGCCTCCTCCATATCCTCCAGCCGTTTGCCGATGTCGCTCATGGGCGGGGTGATGGTCACCACCCTGTTGCCGTTATGGACGAGGATCTGTCTGCCCCAGGCATCTTTCTCGACCGTGATGCCGGCCGTCTTTCCCTCTTTTTCCAGCTGCTTCAGGAATTTGGCGGGATAGAAGTGGTTGTGAACATCAATTTTCATGACTCATTTTCTCCTATTTGGTTTGATTTATTCCCCAGAGGCTGCCACTCGCGGATGGAGCCCTCTGATGTGCCTTGCCTGCAAGTTCTGCTTCAGCAGGAAGGCGGCTTCAAGGGCCAATCCAAAACCCCTGGTCATGGGGTCGGGGATAAAGATGCAGAGGGCGCAGAGGGTCAACAGAACCTTTTCCCACAATCTGATTCGGGCGAAAAGGTACCCTTCAAAGACCACCCCCATGGTCATTGAGCCCAGGGTAACAAAGAAAAAGGTCAGAATGATCTGAAGGGGCGAACCGATCATCAGAATGCCCGGGTT
>JAZDGZ010000296.1:0-2702 GCA_043806375.1 Pseudomonadota bacterium
ACGACCTTGTTCGAGGTCCCCCGGGAGCCCTTTCTCTGCTCGCGCCCTTGAAGGTCAAGGGCGGGAAAATCGGATTCCCGGCGGTCTTCCTTTCTGCGGTCTCCGCCGGAGCGTCGTTCGAACCTGGTTCTTCGATTGTTAGGACCGGCAAACATTCTTGACACAACCCCCTACGCAGCCTTCCGGGACCCTATGGACGCCCTTGCGGACAACCCACAGGTTCCCAGACATAGCTGAAAGAAATAATCAAAAAGTCTCTTCTCCTTGATTCTTCCTGATCTTTTGAATCCTCGTCTCAAGATATTCGGAGGGACGACTCAGGTCAGTGTCATAGGATTTCATGTTCAACCTGTGCCCCACCTTTAAGCGAGCAAGGATATCTCGGTACTCCTTGGCTACAAATTATTACTAATTATATATATTTGATCATATTTGTCAACTATCTTTTTATAAATTGATCTAACTTTATATAATCTATCTATACCATTGACGATTTTTTCTGCAAATAGGTTCGGAATTTCTCAGGGCCATGGGGGTTAACGACGATGTGATGAAGGCGGGTAATGCCGTGGGAGAGAATTCTTTCAGGAAAGGGGATGGGTTAAAAAAGGAAGGATTGTATCCGGCAAAGGATTCCGGATACAATCCACTCCCATATGAGGGGTTTGTTCAACCCTGCTTAGCGAAGGACCGGAATTACATCATTCCGCCCATGCCGCCCATGCCGCCCATGCCACCGCCTGGCGGCATAGCGGGCATATCATCCTTATCCCTTGGTTTTTCAGCGACCATAGCCTCTGTCGTCAGCAGGAGGCTTGCGACAGAAGCCGCGTTCTGCAGAGCGAATCTTGTGACCTTGGTCGGATCGATAATCCCTGCCTTCATCAGGTCCTCATACAGACCTTTATCCGCATTATAACCGTAGGCGCCTTTTCCTTCCTTGACCTTTTCAACAACCACGGAGCCTTCTGCACCGGCATTATTGGCAATCTGGCGGATAGGTTCCTCAAGGGCCCGGATAACGAGTTTGACGCCGCTCTGCTCCTCCCCTTCCAGTTTAATCTTAGAGAGTGCGGGGATAACCCTTAAAAGCGCTACGCCGCCACCGGGAACGATGCCCTCTTCGACCGCCGCCCTGGTCGCATTAAGCGCGTCCTCCACCCTGGCCTTTTTCTCCTTCATCTCCATCTCAGTGGCAGCTCCGACATTAATCACGGCCACACCGCCCACCAGCTTGGCAAGTCTTTCCTGAAGCTTCTCTCGGTCATAATCCGACGTGGTCTCATCGACCTGCGCCCTGATTTGCTTGACCCTTCCTTCCAGATCCTTTCGACTGCCGCCGCCGTCAATAATCGTCGTGTTATCCTTGTCTATACTGACGGTCTTGGCCGTACCCAGGTCATTCAGGGTAATGTTTTCCAGCTTCAGTCCCAGGTCCTCGGAAATGACCTTTCCTCCGGTAAGAATGGCGATATCTTCCAGCATCGCCTTTCTTCTGTCACCGAAACCGGGGGCCTTGACCGCAGCGCACTGGAGAGTCCCTCTCAGTTTGTTCACGACCAGGGTTGCCAGGGCCTCACCCTCCACATCTTCCGCGACAATGAGGAGCGGCTTTTGCATCCTTGCAATCTGCTCCAGGATGGGGATCATGTCCTTCATACTGCTGATCTTTTTCTCATTGAGCAGGATATAAGGCTCGCTAAGAGTCGCCTGCATCTTCTCGGGATCGGTCACGAAATACGGCGAAAGATAGCCGCGATCAAATTGCATGCCCTCAACGATCTCCAGGGTGGTCTCCATGCTCTTGGCCTCTTCCACCGTAATGACGCCTTCCTTCCCGACCTTGTTCATGGCCTCGGCGATGATGTTACCGATGGTCGAGTCGTTGTTGGCGGATATCGTTCCCACTTGAGCGATCTCTTCTTGATCTTTTGTCGGCTTGGAAAGCTTCTTGAGTTCTTCAACGGCCGCCTCCACCGCCTTGTCCACCCCTCTTTTAATGGCCATCGGATTCACCCCGGCCGCCACGAGTTTCGACCCTTCCCGATAAATGGCCTCAGCCAGAACCGTTGCAGTGGTCGTCCCATCACCGGCGACATCCGATGTCTTGGAGGCCACCTCTTTCACCATCTGTGCCCCCATGTTTTCAAATTTATTTTCCAGTTCGATCTCTTTAGCAACCGTCACGCCATCTTTGGTGATATTGGGTGACCCGAAACTCCTGTCCAGAAGGACATTTCGTCCTTTGGGCCCCAGGGTGACCTTAACTGCATCAGCCAGGGTTTCAACCCCTCTCAGGATTAATTCCCTCGCCTTTTGGCCGTATTTGATCTCTTTTGCCATTTCAAACTCCTCCTTCGATTTACAATTTATTGGTATTTACAGGCCGTGGCAGCCCCACAGAATCCCTTATTCCACAATCGCGATGATATCGTCCTCTCTCATGATGAGGTGTTCCTCACCGTCAATCTTGATGTCGGTTCCGGCGTATTTGGCAAAAAGCACCCGGTCTCCCTTTTTCACCTCGAGAGGCAATTTCGTCCCGTTATCCAGGACCTTGCCGCCTCCCACTGCGACGACTTTTCCCTCTACCGGCTTTTCCTTTGCTGTATCAGGGATGATGATCCCTCCCTTGGTCTTTGCCTCTTCTTCAACCCTTTTCACGATGACACGATCATGCAATGGTCTCACTTTCATTTTCA
>JAZDGZ010000297.1:0-2845 GCA_043806375.1 Pseudomonadota bacterium
CGCAAAATCCAGGGAATGGCATCGACGCAGCGGCCAGGGTCTTCCCAGAAGATGGGATGCCAAGTCGAGTTCACTGACCTCACTCGACAGGGTTGTTGCCGCCGCAAGCATGAGGAGGGGCGAATTCCCTATCAGGATGGCACATTCCAGCGATTTACCGCGTTCTTCACAAAGCCTGTGGTTTTCATATAAATGACCTGACGGACTGAGCCGAATGCCCAGTTCATCTTTTCCCGTCATCTGGATTCTGTGGAATGAAAGGTTGACCTTCCCTGTCTCAGGATTCTTCGCAAGAGCGATGCCTGCGGTCATGTAAGGCCCGGCATCCTTGTCGTGGTAAACAATGGCCGGTATATCCTTCATCGTCAGTTTCCTGATCTCTGGAGGCATTTCAGACCGGACCGGATAATCGAAACTGCCTATTTTTTCGCATTTGGATGCCCAGGTGTTCGAGATATTATGAGGATCAGAGGAGAGGGCCAAGGCAATATTTGAATAGCTTCCACAAAGATTGCTCGCTACGGTCCCACCGAAGCCCTCCACGTTCTCGAAAAGGACGGCCTTGTTGACGGTCTTCTGAACATCTTGAATGACAGCGGCAAGCTCGAATTTCGGGCTTACTTTACGTGTAATGTGGATCAACTCTCCTTGCTGATCCAAAAAGGCCAGAGAACTTCTAAGGCTCTGAAAGTGATCAGTACAGGAAATCTTCTCTGCCACCATTTTACCTCTCCAATCCCGATTACATAAGAAGCCGTCCTGAATCCACACAACGGGGAAGTCTCTCCAAAAATCGGGGATTTTCCATTTGAATCCCCGGGGATCACAGCACAAACGTTCCCCTGCGGCAGAAGTACACGTTTTCAGTAGATTTCGCTTTTTTTCCTTGGCGGTCACCCTCGCGGGCGTCCAGTCAATATGACAAGAAGTGATGAAATGATCGGAACGCGTTCTTTTGGAAGACGATCATAGGGAGATTTATCTTGGGTGTCAACAAAGAATATACTTACCAGGCCATTGCCTGATTCAGCTATGATTTTGAAATCCGCCGGGTTGACCCGCAAAGAAAGGAAGACCGGGGCAACTGAGCTCCCAAGAGCCGGGCTATCCCGGTCTCTCAAGCCTTAAGATAAGCGTCGCCAGGATGAGGCCGATGATTCCGATCACCGCACACGCAAGGAAGGCCAGGTCATAACTATTTCTCATGTCATACACATAACCGGCCAACCACGGGCCCGTAGCGCCTCCTAGAGTGAAGCCGAAACCGGTGACGCCGTATACCAAGCCATGTGACTTCAAGCCGAAAATATCCGCCACCAGGGGTGACTCGGCCGCCCCCATCCCTCCTTGAGCAAGGCCGAAGGGCAAAGCGAACACGTACAGCATCCAAACCTCTTTGGAAAAGATCAGCCATAAGTAAGCTGCCGGCATCAAAATGAAACCGATGATAAATATCCGATAGCTTCCGATCCTGTCAGTGAGATTTCCCAGATAGAGTCTTCCAATGACGGCCACCCCTCCAAGGGCAGCCAATATTTTAGCTGCAGTGGCTCCTGAAATTCTCAGGTCAGTGGCGTGCGGCACCATATGCACCAATGCCGTGAACATGCAAGTGCCAAAGCAGAATAACATGGGGGTTACCAACCAGAACTGTCTCGTAGAGACCGCCTCCCTGAAAGAAGAGCCCTCGCCGCCTGATTCAGGCCCCTTTTGCCCCTCCGTATCGGCGCCGTAAGGCGCCAGACCCATTTGTGACGGATCGCGCCTCAGGAGCTGGGCGACCGGGAGAATAATCATTAGAACCCCTATGCCCATAATGGCGAAGGAACGGCGCCATTCATAATTGGCGATAAGAAGGTTCGCCAGCGGCGGTGCGATCAATGCAGCCAGCGCTGTGCCGGTCAGAACAAAACCCGACCAGAAACCCCTTCGCTTGACAAACCATCTCGCGATTGTCGATGTCAAGGGAACCCATGCGCCGCTCATGCCTGTCCCCATAATGATCCCGAAAAAAAGGTAAAGTTGCCATATCGCATGGACCTTTGACATGAGGAGACAACCAAGACCCAAAAGCAAACCGCAAAGTGTCAGCACCGTTCTAGGCCCGGCCCTGTCGTTGAGCCCGCCCATGACGATCCCTACCAGACCTTCCAAGAACATGGAAAGGGAAAAGGCGCCGGCGACCATTGCTCTGGTCCAGCCGAATTCGTTTTGAACAGGCTTGAAGAAGACGCCGAAGCCGTAGCGCGTACTGAACATAGCAATCATAATGGTGAAACCGGCCAAGGCGATGACGTATCCGTAGAACAATCGCGGCGTCGGGTTGCGGAACTGATTAGATCTTCGACTCAACATCGAAACTTCCTGTCCTCCTCACCAGCACTACGTGACCAATATCCAACATCCAGTTCCGACCCCAATATGAGTTCTCAGAGCCGGATGCCCAATGCTCGAAGTTCGCTCTCCATGAGAGTTTCCCAGCCCCTGTTCGCCTTGGGGTTGGCCGGACTCGGGTGGGTGATGCGTCCGACAATCACATCCGGATCAGCCAATGCGATCCTCACCCGGCCTGCGGCAAACTGCCCGATACCGACCACATAGCGTGGTTTGAAATAAGCGATCGTTTCACGTAAGGCCGAGTCGCAGAGTGACAGAAGGGGTTTTTGCTCGGAGGCCCTGATATTGTCGGGTGTTCGATTCCGACCGTCCTTATCGATGAACATCAATGGGCAATAGTTGGCCACAAAAAAGCGGGAAAAAAAGTTTTCGGCCGTGCCGAAACTCTTTTTCGCCCACCCCCAGAGGCGTTTTCCGCTCACCTCGCGCCGCTTGCATTGAAAACCAT
>JAZDGZ010000298.1:0-3000 GCA_043806375.1 Pseudomonadota bacterium
TGAACGGTCATCAGGATGATAAAAAATTGCGGGACGTTTTCTGAGATTTTGGCCAAAAGATAGTGCCACAAATCGTTTTTTGCTCTTTAAGTCTCTGTTTTCAAAGAACTTATTTTTGCGGCTGTCGAGAATGAATTGAATTTCCTGAAGGGAACCCGATTCAACAGGGCCTCCACCAAAAACCAATTTCTTACCTTATTAAAAGAAAGGTCCTGAGGTATGCCAAGAGGGGGCGAAAGGATAGTCAAGTCGGCGTGCAGGATGTGCCACGGGGTATGCGGCACTCTCGTACACATCAGAGATGGACGTGCGGTCAAAGTGACCGGGGATCCGGACTGTCCTACCTCGAATGGATATATCTGCGCAAAAGGCAAGGCCTCCGTAGAACTCCTGTACCATCCTGACCGCCTCAAATTTCCCCTCAAAAGGGTTGGAGAAAGGGGAGAAAACAAGTGGCAGCGGATCGGTTGGGACGAGGCACTGGACACTGTCGCGACGAAGTTTCTCAAGTTCAAGAAGGAATTTGGTGTGGAATCCATCGCCGGCTCCCAGGGGACTGGCAGACCTTACATGGCCTTCTTTCAGAGGTTTTTAAATGCCCTGGGCACCCCCAATCGACCAGGGCACGGACACATCTGCTACATTCCAAAGTTGGCCGCATCGAAGATGACTTGTGGCGTGCTCCCGGTTTGCGATTTCTATGGATTTGGCAGCACCTACCCCCAATGCGTAGTGGTTTGGGGCTGCAACATTACGACAGCCGGCGCCTCTGACGGCATGTGCGGGTATCAGCTTACCCGGGCCGTGAGAAGGGGAGCCAAATTGATAGTGATCGACCCCAGAAAAACCCACATTGCGTCGAAAGCCGACCACTGGCTCCAGCTTCGCCCGGGCACCGACGACGCACTCGCTCTGGGCATGCTTCATGTGATCATCAAAGAAGGACTGTATGATAAGGCGTTTGTAAAAGACTGGACCGTCGGGTTTGATGAACTCTCGAAGAGGGTCGAAAACTTTTCCCCCGAAAAGGTCGAGAAGATTACCTGGGTCCCTGCGGAAACGATAACGGCTGCGGCCAGAATGTATGCCGCCACAAAGCCTGCCTGCATCCAATGGGGTGTTGCCATAGACCAGAACATCAATAGCTTCCAAACGATTCGTTTGGTCCTTTTTTTGTCCGGCGTTACCGGCAATATTGACGTACCCGGAGGGGATGTCTTCTGGGTGCCGCCGGCCAATATCGTTCTTCAAAGCCCCCGATTCAATCATAGCATCCTGTTGCCCCAGAAAGTTTCTCCTGAGATGAAGGCGAAAAAAATTGGAGCCGATAAATTTCGTGTCCTTGATCAGGTTCACTCTGACCTATTCCTGGACGCCGTTCTTACGGGCAAGCCCTACAGGCCTAGGGCGCTCTTCATCATGGGCAACAACTGGTTAGTCGCTCGCAGTGATTCTCTAAAGGCAGCCCGGGCATTGAAAAAGATTGACTTTACCGTTGCGGCTGACCTGTTCATGAATCCTACGGTACAGATGGCGGATATAGTGCTTCCCGCTGCCAGTTGGCTCGAGACCGACGACGTCACCGATTTTCTCACCGGTTGGTGCGTCCTGGTAAGGCAAAAGGTTGCCACCATAGGTGAATGCCGGGACGATAAACAGATGATGATCGATTTAGCCCATAGGATGGGGATGGAGGATTCTTTCCCCTGGAAGGATGTCAGAGAATTTTGCGACTGGGTGTTGAAAGACAGTGGTATCACCTTTGATGAACTCAAAGAGCTGGGGATCATTAAAGGGGAGATGCGATACAGGAAATATGAAGAGAAAGGCTTCGCCACTCCCTCGGGAAAGTTTGAAATCCGCTGTTCCACGCTTGAATCCATGGGTTATGATTCCCTGCCTGACTTTGTTGAGCCACCTGAAAGCCCTTACTCAACTCCCGAACTATTCAAGAGTTACCCGCTGATCATTACTACCGGAGGGAGGACTCTGCCCTACTTCCATACCGAGGGCAGACAGATCAAATCCCTGCGCAAACTCAATCCGGACCCCCTTATAGAAATCAATCCGGCCACTGCGAGGGCTTTGGGAATAGAAGAAGGCGACTGGGTTTATATCGAAAATGCAAGGGGAAGGATCAAACAGAAGGCGCGATTGACTGAAGGGATCCACCCCGACGTCGTTCACGCCCAACATGGTTGGTGGTTCCCGGAAAAAGATCCGCCTGAGTACGGTTTCAAAGAATCCAATGTAAACCTTTTGACCGGCGGAATGCCTTATGATCCGTACAGCGGGTCTGAATCGTGGCGATCATTTCTGTGTAAGGTATATAAAGCATAACCCAGGTTCGAGGAAGGAGGATAACCTATGGCAGAGCAAGTTTTCACACACTGTACCAATGGCGGCCCGGTTTTTGTGTATGTAAAGGATGGGAGGATAACCCGGATCCGGCCTATGGTATTCAATGAAAATGACGGGCCAAGCTGGACCCTTGATATAGACGGCAAAAAATATACCCACCCGCCCAAAGCGGCGGTTGCTCCTTATGTTCTAACAGAGAGAACAAAGGTCTACTCGGCCGACAGGATCAAATACCCTTACAAGAGAGTCGACTGGGACCCTGAAGGCAATAGACACACGGAAACCAGGGGGAAGGCCCAATATGCGAGGATAAGCTGGGACGAAGCCCTGGATATCGTTGCCGGTGAGATAAAGAGGATCAAGTCCACCTATGGCCCGGAAGCCGTCGGCGCAACCGCATCCCCTCACCATTACTTCGGAAATGTAGGATACTGGATGAGCACATTCCTTCGCTTTTTTATGACCCTCGGGCATACACTGGCCATGGAAGGTCCGATTAGCTGGGAAGGCTGGGTCTGGGGCGCGGTACATAGCTACGGGTACCAATGGAAACTGGGAAGACCTGAGCATAATGACCTGCTCGAGGACGCTTTAAGAAATACAGAGCTGATAGTGCACTGGTCCAATGACCCTGATACG
>JAZDGZ010000299.1:0-3880 GCA_043806375.1 Pseudomonadota bacterium
TTAGCCGGCGGCGGTTGATGGGTGGCGTTGACGGACTTGTAACAAGAGGCGATTATAATGACAGCGGGCAGACTGCTACCCCTGAACGGCATCAGGGTCATAGATTGGACTACGGCACAGACGGGCCCCTCCGCGACGCAATTACTTGCCGACATGGGGGCTGACGTCATCAAGGTAGAATCTCCCCAGGGGGGCGACGTGACGCGCAACGTCAAGGGAGATTCCGGCCAGGGGATGATGCTTCCCGGTGGATTATCCTATACTTTCGAAAACTTAAATCGCAACAAAAGAAGTGTAGCTGTCGACCTCACGCAAGAAGGGGGTAGGCGGATCATCTATGCACTAGTCGCCAAAGCTGATGTATTTCTCCAGAATTTCCGGCTGGGGGCGGCTAAGAAATTGGGCTTGGACTATGAAACCTTACAGCAGCACAACTCATCCCTGGTCTATGCGAACTGCACCGGTTATGGACCGAAGGGCAGGCAGTCCGCTCAAACCGCTAAGGATCCTGCCATTCATGCCGCTTCGGGAATGATGCTCGGCATCGGTGAGGCAAATATGCCCCCCGTACATCTGCCGGGGGCCATGAGCGACCAAACGACCGGGATCATGCTTGCCTATGAAATCATGGTGGCTCTGTTCTGCCGGGAACGCACCGGGATAGGACAGGAGATCAACGTTTCCATGCTGGGCACCATGATCTGGGTACAGTCAAACAACATCTTATATACGCTTTTGGCAAAAAAACCACGCGAGAGACAACTGAGGAGCAAGCCGGCAAATCCCCTGGTAAATCATTATTGCTGTCAAGACGGGCGCTGGCTCCTCTTTGCTAATTTTCAGCCCGACAATTACTGGCCGGCCTTTTGCCGCGCCCTCGGCATCGAAGAGCTGGGGGGGGATCTTCGCTTCTGCAATATGGAGGTCAGGAAACAAAACAGCGCTGCTCTGGTTTCGATCCTGGATGGGGTATTTGCCACCAAGACAAGGGAGGAGTGGCTGGCCGTCTTTGCGCCAGAGGCTCTGATCTACAGTCCCATTAAGGATTATTGGGAAGTGGTGCAAGACCCACAGGTACTGGAGAACAATTACATCGTCGAATTTGAGCATCCAACCGCCGGAAAGTTGAAGGAAATAGGCATTCCGGGTGATTTCAGCAAGACGCCCGGCGCCATACGCAAGCCAGCCCCGCAATTGGGTCAGCACACGGAAGAGGTGCTGATGGAGATTCTTGGCTATTCTGGTGAAGAGGTTAAAGGCCTCAGGGACGCGGGGGCTATTCTTTAGCAGCAGAAGGATAGAAAAGAATTGCAGATAGCGCATATGTCCTTGACGCACAAGTCCGTTCATGCTTATACTTCCCCCATCAAAAAGCAATGCCTTATCAAATCAAAAAATATCACTTAAAGGGAGGATGCCATGTACGGGTGGAGAGGGAAAATAGGCTTTATTTCACCGATTGTGGCCGAGACATCCATTCGGGCTTTTTACGAGATGCTGCCGGAAGGCGTAGCCATCGTTTTGACTTGCCTGTCCATTCAGGACTTTGACAAGGATGAGTTTAAGTCTTCGAAGGCCATGATCGACAGGGCGGCAGAGGATCTCGCCCGGGCGAAGGTAGATTGCCTGATCGTAGGCGGGGCGCCGCTGGTTTGGGCGCTGGACGGTTATGGCAGCGACAAGGCCATCGTCGACCGTATTGAAGAAAAATGGCATATACCAACAACGACAGCCCAGACAGCCCAGGTGGAGGCGTTAAAGGCCATGGGCGTCGGCAAAATCGTCCTCTGCGCTCCCCCGGCTGCGCATCTGCAATTAAAGAAAAAGGAGTTTATTGAAAAATCGGGTTTGCAGGTATTGGCCACAAAAGGCCTGAACCTCACAAACAATGTAGACGTCGCCAAGCAACCTCCCTTTGTGGCCTATCAGCTTGCCAGGGAGGCGTATTTGGAAGCCCCGGAAGCCGACGGAATCTTACTGGCTTGTTCGCAATGGAGGAATATCGAATATATCCAGAAACTGGAAGCAGACCTGGGCGTTACAGTAGTTGCCAGCAATCAGGCGATGATTTGGTGGGGGCTGAAAAGCTTGGGAATTCGCGACCGGATAACGGGTTACGGGCGTTTGTTGGCCTCGTTGAGTGAGGGGTGAGGGAATGATGCAAAAGGACCGCCGTTTTATATCATTGGTCTTAGTCCTGGTGGTGATCTGGATATTTGCCGGGACGGCTCCGGCGGCCTCCAAAAAACCTTCGACCGTCGCCGAACTCGCCCTTTATGGCGGCACCGATCGGCAACAGATTTTGGAAGAGGGCGCCAGAAAGGAAGGGAAGCTGGTCTTTTACACTTCCGGTGTCTTGAAACAGGCGGTACGCCCCATTGTCGATGCCTTCGAGGCGCGGTATCCCTTTGTTAAAGTTGAGGTTTGGCGGACCCTTGCCGACCAGGTGGGGTCAAGGGTCCTTGAGGAATATAAGTCCGGCAGGCATCTCTGCGACGTCATTGAAGGCGCCTCCCAGATCAATCAGATCGTCTTCCAAAATCTGGGCGTGATCCAGCCTTTTTCCTCTCCCAACTTCGTTTATCTCGACGAGGACGGTGTCGTCAAGGCCCCGGGCGGAGGCGCCTTTGCCGTGGCCTTTAGGGAAAGCGGCGTCGGCATCGGTTATAATACGAAGTTGATCGCCAAGGAGCAGCTCCCGAAAACCTATAAGGAACTGGTCGATCCGAAATGGAAAGGGCAGCGCGTTACCATTGGATCCGGCAACACGGTTGTTTCATGGGTAGGGGCTATGGCGGACAGTCACGGCAATGATCTTGTGGAAAGGCTGGCCGGTCAAAATTTCACCATTCAAACGGTATCCGCTGCGGCGCTGCTCGACTTGATTATCAACGGGGAGTTTATATTTTCGCCGACCATTTATGATTCCCATGTATTCAACAGCCAGCAGAAGGGCGCGCCCGTGGGTTGGGCGCCTCTCGAACCGGTGCCCGTTTTTATGGGACAGATGATGTTGCCCAAATACTCGCTTCATCCCCATGCCGCCTTGTTGTTTATTGACTTTGAACTCTCCAAGGGGGGCGCCGAGATTCATAGAGCTATCGGGTATAATCATTTTAGCATTCATGTAAACAGCTAATAAGTTTTTACATTGAATAGGAGCAGTATGATGATGGAGGCAGACAAGGCGTCGCTACCTTTGGAAGGTATCAGGGTAGTGGATTGGACAACGGCACAGGCAGGACCATCTTGCACCCAGTTGCTGGGAGATATGGGCGCTGATGTGATTAAAGTGGAAACACCCACGGGGGGAGATCAGACGCGCAGTGTAAAGGACGCCGGCGCCTGGCTGACGTTGTCCCATGGAATGTCTTATACTTTTGAGAATATCAACCGCAATAAGAGGAGCATCGCCGTCAACATCGCTAAAGCGGAAGGGAAAAAGATCGTTTATTCACTTGTGGCCAAATCTGACGTACTTGTCCAGAACTTCAGACACGGAGTGGCCAAGAAATTGGGCATGGACTATGAAACCCTGCAAAAGTACAATGCGACCCTTGTCTATGCCAACTGCACCGGTTACGGTCCCAGGGGAAAACAGGTTGCCCAGACCGCCATGGATCCGGCCATTCATGCCGCCTCGGGGATGATGCTGGGCATAGGCGAGGCGACCATGCCGCCCATTCATCTTCCCGGTGCAATCAGCGACCAGACGACGGCGATCATGCTGGCCTATGACATCATGGTAGGGCTGTTCTGCCGGGACAGGAAAGGAATCGGACAGGAAATCAATGTTTCGATGCTGGGAACTATGGTTTGGGTGCAGACAAACAACTTGCTCTATACGATCCTGGCAAAAAAGGCGCGCGAGCGGCAACTT
>JAZDGZ010000300.1:0-3121 GCA_043806375.1 Pseudomonadota bacterium
CATTTCTTGTCGATGTGGCACGCGACAGCCTGGGAAAACATCCGGGCGCATTCACTGACCTTGTCTGCATGCCTCTTGAGGTTTTCAAAGGGTGATTTGACGAAAAGATACATAAACGTGCTCCGCATCGCTCAGTCTCCTTGGCTAGGATAAAAGAAAGATGACAAACAGCTTATAAAGAACCATCGATAAGGCGATGGTAAAGGGCAATGTAATAAACCAAGAGGAGATGATGTTCCTGATTACCCTGAGGTCCAATACCCCCATCCCCCGCATGAAACCCACCCCTACGACCGAACCCACCAGCACGTGGGTGGTGGATATGGGAAGACCCATGCGGGAACAGATGAGTATGGTCGTTGCCGCACCAAATTCTGCCGAGAATCCCCTCACGGGGGTTATCTCCGTGATCTTTTTCCCGATGGTCTGCATGACGCGGGCGCCGAACGCAAAAAGACCGCCTCCCACCGCGATGCCCCCGAAGGCGAGCATCCAGATGGGCACCTCCACCTGCATGGCCACTGCCTTCGTCTTTACGACCGAGTAAATGGCAGCAAGGGGACCTACGGCATTGGCCACGTCGTTGGCGCCGTGGCCAAAGGCGACATAGCAGGCCGTCATGATTTGGAGGTACCCGAAGACACACTCCACCTTCTCTTCATCATCCCCTCTGATCCATCGGCACCCCACACCGCCAAGCCTGGAAAGAAGCACTTTGCCACCGAATCCTGCGGCCAATGAGAGGGGCAGTGCTATGAGCAAGGCACTCCCAAAGCTCAGATGAAGATGGAGGTTTTTTAAACCTTTGAAAATCACCGACAGGATAATGACAGCGAATACAATAAACAAAAAGAAAGGCGCATAACCCTGAGCAGCGCGGTAAGGGGTATTTGAGGAGAGTATCTTCTTTTGTATGACATAGTAGATGCCCCCACCAAGGACGGCCCCGGCCAAAGGTGAGATCACCCAGCTCAGGGCGATGGCGCCCACTTTGCCCCAAGAGATGCCGCCAAAACCGACAGCCATGATACCGAAACCGACCACCGCTCCCACGATGGAATGGGTGGTGGAGACTGGGAGGCCGAAATGGGTGGCCACGTGGACCCACACCCCGGCGGCGAGCAGGGCGGCGAACATGCCGATGAGGAGCTTCTCGGGGGAGCCCGCCAAAAGGTTCGGATTGATCATCCCCTGTCGGATGGTATTGGTCACATGGCCCCCTGCCAGGACCGCCCCGGCCAGATTAAAGATCATGGAGGCGACCACAGCCCTTTTCATCGTGAGGGCCCCTGAGCCGACGGACGTGCCCATGGCATTGGCCAGATCATTGGCCCCGATGTTGGCCGCCATGTAAAAGCCTACAAGAGTAGCAAAGGCCAGAATAAGAGTATCGGCTCCAGGCCAAAAAAGGAGATTCATGTTAACTGGCCGTTATCTTTCAATATTAAATGAATTCGAGGCGTAGGGTGAATTTTTAATGGCATCTTCCGGTCTTCTCATCTTAACCTATCCGGCCCCATCGGGGATAGGTTTCGAGGGAATGACGGAGGAAGAGAATGCCCTATAGTAGTCCTGCACACTTGATTTCATTTTCAGTATGGGTTCTCATGTGATAAAATTTCCCTTGAATCAAAAAAATCACCTTCTCAATAAACCTCTTAAGGTCATCTCAGCACATCCGGCATTTCAATCAAGAGGGTGATTTCCTAAGGTCGGGATACCTGGTGACTTTTCGTATGGGATTGAAAGTGATTCTAAGGGATTTTAGGGGAACTGCCAAGGGAAAAAATGAAAAAAATTTGACGCTATTTCTTAAGAGTAAGTAATATTAAACAGATGTAGGAATGCGTAAAGGGGTCCTGGAGAACCAGGAATGGAGAGAGAACGGGCTTGTTTTCTAAGAGACGGGCAAAGATCTCTCTGGGAGTGGAATGATCAAATACGGGCGCCGTGAAGGCGATTCAGGTCAGGCGCTCATCGGTCCATCAACGATTGAGAGTCAACGGGGGGTAAGGGCATGAAGATACATGAGTTTATGAGTACCAAAATAGAATACGTGGATGCCGACAAATCGGTATACGATGCGGTGGAGAGGATGGTGGATAGGCGAATTCGCTCTGTGGTCATCAGATTTCCCGGGAAAGAGAGCGAATACGGCGTTTTGACGTCACGGGATATCGTCTTCAGGGTCCTGGCAAAGGGGATCAATCCGAAAGACGTCAAGGTATCCGAGATCGCCTCGAGGCCCATCGCTTGCGTTGACAAGGATGTCGACTTTGAAGACGCCGCAACCCTGATGGAAAAATCCAACATCGCAAGGCTTTTCGTGTGCGATGAAGGCAAAATCACGGGTCTTATATCTCTCCTGGATGTTATGGCCGCTGAACTTGTCACGAGAGCTAGAGGGAATCATGATACTTGAAAAGCTTTTCTCTCACGGGAAGAAAGAACGAGAGGTCATAGAGGATATCAGAAGACACATCGAACTCCTCTGCGCCGCCTGCAACGCCTTCAAGATGGCCCTCGAAAAAGAGGATCGGACTTTTTTAGAGGAGGTCATCGATCTGGAACGCGAGGGGGATTCCATCAGGCGGGAGGTGATATCCCATATATACGAGGGCGCATTTCTGCCGTACCTCCGTCCGGATCTCTGTAAGTTTGTTGAAATCGTGGATGAGGTTTTCGACCTCCTTAAAGATACGGCATTTTACTACCTGAACACCCGACTGCCGGAAAACCTTAAAGAGATGTGTATCAGGGTTGCGCTCCTTAATCTTAGGGTGTGCGAGATGCTGCTCATCACCTTTGCGGCCATGTCGAAGGGGGAGGATCTGCGGGAGAAGGCCCTTGCCATCAGAATCTATGAAAAAAAGGTGGATGACATAAAGTATGATCTGATGGACGGAGCCAAAAAAGTTCCGGTAGAGAGCTTTTGGGGGGGGCGGATGCTGTTTGATCTGATAGCGGGCCTTACGACGATAAGCGATATCATTGAGGATGCCAGCGACCATCTTCAGATTATCCACCTCAGCATGAGATAGTCTCCGAGATATAGACCATGTGGAAGGTTTTTAGCGGCATCTTTCTGGGTTGGAGCCTCGGGGCGAATGACTCTGCCAAT
>JAZDGZ010000301.1:0-2528 GCA_043806375.1 Pseudomonadota bacterium
GGCTCCGGCTCCGTCTACCACGAGGTTGTTCCCGTTGATGGTCACGTCATCTGTGATCATGGGAAGATCACTCGCCAGGGTCACGGTGCCGGTGGTGGTGACCTTGATGGTATCGACGACGCCGGGACTGGCGTTGGCATCCAGGATCGCCTGCCGAAGGGAACCCGCGCCGAGGTCGTTGAGGTTGACGACGGTATACTCAGCTGCATTGGCCGGGTGCGTTAAGGTGAGTGCAAGGCAGGTAAAAATGACCAGAAACAGGGCGGATAGAAAAGCTGTAGGGCGAGAATATTTTTCCATTTGGCGCTCCTTGTGAAAAGGATCAGGACAATAATTCTGTCACCTTTCCATGCGGGGACAAACTCCTGAAAGAGGATAGCGCTCTATCAGGAGCAAGACAGACACGTTTTGAGGGGTTCCTCCATTCAAAGCCCTCCATAGTTATGCAGAGGTTTGAAGATATTTGATAAGAACTCCCTTTATTGAGGATGGAGTATAGAAAAAACGCATTGTTTGTCAAGGGTAAATTGGCCACAAGACATGAGGGTTTGTGGATCATGGTATAGGGGGTATGTTCTGTTTTCAATAAATGGGGAGTCGCGGATGTGATTACTTGAATCAACTGTTGAAATTACACCATCTGTGGCTAATTTTGGGCGGAGGCATCCCTCGAATCTAAGGGCTTTTTTTCTAACTAATACTGAAAGTAGAGTCCTGGCTGTAATGGTAAGGTCTCTGAGGGCAATATTCTGAAAAATGTGCTGATAATTCGCTAAAAAGGGTATGAATCGGGGGGTAGGTGTCTCACTTATATTGGCACAGAGGAACTGCAAAAAGGCGGTGGACATTGATTGATAAATTTTTCCATACATCACCTCGAATTGCCCTTAAATTAAGGACTGGCCGTTTGAATTGAGGTATTCCCGATATTCATTAAGCTTGAACAGGGTTCTGGCCGCCAGTCGAATGGACGGAAACGTCGCACTGTTGGCTTCATGACACAACTCCACTGTCTCCTTACGCACGGCATTTAATTCCAGGTCCTGCTCTTTTTCCACCACTGTAAGCATAGGTTTCTTAAGTTGGTTTTTTGATTCGATCACCACCTGCAGGAATTGATTGAAAACGGTTCGACCCATAGCTGTATAGAAGTACCACGTGGGTATGTTGAAAATAATGGCATCAACACGAGGATCATCGTCCAACAATCTGAGTATTCTCTTCAAATTGTCGAAGTCGAACAGAGAGGGAAGCACATCAAGGGGGTTCTTCACGCTGGTACCCTGTCGCGGTACGAATTCCTTCAAACTGTCAATGGTTTCCTCAGAAAGATGGGGAACTTTGAGGCCCTCTTGTTCTGCCACGTCCGTCATGGTGACGCTTTCACCGCCGTCCCCTCCCAGTATGGCCACATTCCTTCCATGAAGTAGTGTGAGCTTTTGCAGTGCTGACAACGTGCATATCATCTCTTCCACGGAATTGACCGAGATAATCCCCGTCTGCCTGCATAGGCCTCCCCAGATCTCTGTTGAACCGGCTATTGCCGCCGTATGGGATTGTGTGGCCCTGGAGCCACCTTCTGTCAGACCACCTTTCCACACAACGAGGGGCTTTTTTAGGGTAGTAGCCTTGGCAGCCTTGAAAAACGCTTGCCCGTCTTTAAGACCTTCCAGGTAAGAAGCAACGATCTCGGTCTTTTCGTCATGGGCAAAATAGTCGAGGAACTCATGAGGTTGCAGGTCCCTAGCATTACCGAAACTCACCGCTTTGCCATAACAAAGCCCCTGAAGAGAACCCTTTATGAGGACATGTTCAGCCAGCGCGCCGCTTTGGGAGAATAAACTGATCTTCCCGTCCTTATTGGGTAGATACTGTGCCCAGGCAAGACCTCCTTCGGGGCATAGCACCCCCATGCAGTTGGGTCCGATGAGTCTTATGCCGCCTTTTCGGGCAATCTCAATGAGTTCCTTTTCAAGTGCCGCATCCTCTTCCAGGCCTGTTTCGCCGAAGCCCGCTGTCAGAAGATGAACGAATTTGACTCCTTTTCCAACGCATTCTTCCATGATCTGAAGGGCGACTTTGGACGGAACCGTGAAGATAGCCAGATCAATCTCTACCGGAATTTCTCTAACACTCCGATAGGTTTTAAACCCAAGGATATTCTCCCCACTCGGGTGAACGGGGAAGATGTTCCCTTGAAAACCCTGGTTGATGGATCCCGCGATATAGGCGTTACCGCTTGACCATGCATTTATTCCTATTCCCTTCTTGGGTGAAGCTCCCACCATGGCTACATTCTTAGGGTAAAATAATCGATCCAGTTCTTTGTGTTCTTGTTGAGACATAAATGACCTTTTTATTGTCCCTTTCGGGGATTGGGAGAAAAACCCTCGCCTTTAGGCGAAGACTTCAGTTTGATTTTTTCGGTCAAAGGATTCAGGGGGTCAAGGATTCAAGGGATATTGAATAGAGGTCATCCACATGGGGTTCACTTGAACCCTTGAACCCTCGGCTCCTGGGACCCTAAA
>JAZDGZ010000302.1:0-5131 GCA_043806375.1 Pseudomonadota bacterium
GAGATCCTTGGGGAAAGAGATTTAGGAGAGGGTGTGGATTCCCTCTTTCTAAACGGGAAAAACTATTTCTCCTTGGAAAAGGGCCTCAGCACCCCCCTTCAGGATGGGGACAGGGTGAAGTTGGAAATTCATATAGAACCAGTCGACGGTGGTTGAACTCTTCATGTTAACATCCGAGGAATTGACCAGATACAGTCGCCAGCTTCTTATCCCTGAGATCGGCCGGGAGGGCCAGGAAAGGCTCAAGAATGCCAGGGTTCTGCTCGCGGGGGTGGGCGGACTGGGCTGTTCGTCTTCCCAGTTCCTGACGTGTGCCGGAGTGGGTTCCATTACGGTGGTGGACCGCGACACGGTTGCTCTCTCCGACCTCAACCGGCAGGTCCTCTATGGCCGGGATGACATCGGGAAAAGGAAGGTGGATGTCGCCGCTGAAAGACTTTCCCGGCTGAATTCGAATGTGAAGATCTATCCTCGGTTTGCTGAAATAACCGAAGAGAATGCCTCAAAACTGCTTACAGGAATTGAACTGGTTGTGGACGGGTTGGACAACCTTCAAGCGCGGTTTGCCTTGAACTCGGCCTGCGTGGAAAAGGGTATCCCCTTTATCTACGGCGGGATAATGGGTCTTAAGGGGATGGTGGCCGCTATCGTTCCAGGAAAGACCCCCTGTCTTGCGTGCATCTACCCAAGAATAAGGACTCATGAAAGGCCTTTTCCTGTGCTGGGTTCTGTCCCCGCCATCATCGCCAACCTTCAAGTCCTGGAGGCCATAAAGATTCTTACCGGGCGATATGCTCCATCTGCAGGGAGAATGATTCTCTTCGATGGGGGCGAGATGACTTTCTTTCGCCTGGAAATCAAGAAAAACGAAACCTGTAAAGTCTGCGGCAAGGAGATGAGATGAGGATCAATGTTAAGGCAAACTTTCGTATAGAGGGAATAGACAAGGATCACGTCGAGATGAAAGGACGCCCCACACTAGGGGAAGTCCTTATTGATCTTGCCGGCAGGTCCGAATTCCTCTTTGTTCTTCCGGACGGAAAGATCGACCCGGAAGTGGAAGTCCTCCTGAACGGACTGGAATATCCATTTCTCCCGAAGAGACTGGAAACTGAACTGAAGGACGGTGACGAGGTGGAAATTATGCTTATGGCCCTGGGAGGGGGATAATAAGGATCGAAGCGAAGAGGGCTGCGCTTTAGGGGCATCAGAGGCAGGGTATATTTGCCAATATTCCGTGACAGGTATGATGCGGAAAAAATGACGAGGATGGAGACCCATGAGAAAGATAAGACTCAATGTAAATGGCATTGCTTATGAGACGGAAGTGGAGCCTTGGCATACGTTGCTCTATGTCCTTAGAGAGCAGCTGGCGCTTACGGGGACAAAAAAAGGTTGTGACTCGGGACAGTGCGGCGCTTGCACCGTCCTGCTCAACGGCACAGCCGTGCTTTCATGCACAACCCTGGCCATACGTTGCCAGGGTGAAGAGATAATGACCATTGAGGGATTAGCCGAGGGAGACCAATTGCACCCTGTGCAGCAGGCCTTTATCGATCATTTTGCAGTGCAATGTGGATTCTGCACGCCGGGAATGATCCTTAATGCCAAGGCCCTGCTGGACGGAAATCCCAATCCCACGGAAGAAGAGGTCAGGGAATCCATTTCCGGGAATATGTGCCGCTGCACAGGATACGTGAAACCGGTGAAAGCTATCCTGGCTGCGGCGGAGATGATGAAAGAAGGTGGCAAAAATGAATGAAGATCTGGCGGTGCTAGGAAAGGCCTTTCCCCGCAAGGACGCGCTGGCTAAGGTTACGGGCGGTGCCCAGTATGCGGAAGACATAAAGTTGCCGGGCATGTTGTATGCAAAGTGCCTGAGGAGTCCTCATGCCCATGCCAATATTTTGAGCATCGATACGAGCAAGGCGGAAAAACTGCCGGGCGTCGTGGCTGTCATCACGCACAAAGACGTTGTGCCTAAGGTTCCGTTCAAAACATCAAAGCGGGACACCTATATCCTCGAGGATAGGGTGCGCTACGTAGGCGATGAAGTAGCGGCGGTTGCTGCGGCAAGCGAGGAAATAGCCGAGGAAGCGCTGGGATTGATAGAGGTAGGGTATGAGGTGTTGCCCGCCCTCTTTGACCCTGAGGAGGCCCTCAGGCCCGGCGCGGCGAAGATTCATCCCGGGGGCAATCTGGCGACCTATCTGCGCGACAGGCCTTTCACCTTCAGTACTGAAGTCGGGAAGGTGGAGAAGGGGTTTGCCGAATCGGACGTGGTCCTGGAGAGGACCTATAAGACCCACATGCAGTCCCATGTGCCGATGGAGCCGCGTGCGTCCCTGGCGGTCTGGGATTCCACCGGTTCACTGACCCTTTGGGATTCGAATCAAGGGCCCTTCGAAATACGCCTGGAATTGGCCAGCCTTTTTGGTTTGCCCCAAAATAAGGTCAGGGTGATTACGCCCTATGTGGGCGGGGCCTTTGGGTGCAAGATACCCACATTCAAGGCCCAGGGCATTGTCGCCCTGCTCGCCAAGAAGGCCCGTCGGCCTGTGAGGCTGACTTTCACCCGGGAAGAGCAGGCCGTTATCGGCACGAGACGTCACACATGGACGCTCAAGCTGAAGGTGGGCGCCAAGAAAGATGGCTCTCTGATGGCGTATGAGTCACATGCCTATCTGAATGCGGGGCCCATTCTCTTCTTGGGAATCATCGTCTGTATGAATCAGGCCCATCTGACACCCAAGTTCTCGTGCCCCAACAGAAAATATGAGGCCTATGCCACGTATACCAACTGTCCTCCCGCCTCTGCCTTTCGGGGCTTCGGGTACTTTGAAGGGGATTATGCGGTCGGCATGCTCATGGATGAACTCTGCGAGAAAATCGGTATGGACCCCTTAGATTTTTATTTGAAAAATCATATCAAGTCGGAAGAGCCTTACGGCATGGGCCAGGTTCCCAGGGTCCTGGCGCTCGGAGAGGCGATAATGAAGGCGGCGGAAAGGATAGAGTGGAAGAAGAAATGGCACAAGCCGGGCGAGAGGACCCTGCCCAATGGAAAGAAACATGGCATAGGCATCGGTATCTCAGGAGGGAATGCGGCACTCGGCAACGCCGGCGCTATCGTGGAGATGAATGACGAGGGCGCGCTCAAGCTCCTCATGGGGGCGACGGAGTTGGGGCAGGGGTCGCAAAGTGAGATGTCGCAAATTGCCGCCGAGGTGCTGGGCGTTAGATATGAAGACGTCTCTGTGGTCCATTCAGATACCGCTACGACCCCCTATGACCAGAGCCAGGTGGCCAGCAGGACCACGGTGACGACCGGCAACGCGGTGAAAGCGGCCTGTGAGGACCTGAGGCGACAGCTTTTTGAAGAAGCGGCCACCATGCTTGAGGCGATTCCTGAAGACCTCAAGGCCCGCGACGGCTGGATCTATGCGGCTAAAGAACCGGAGAAGAGACTTGCCATTTCAGAGGTCGCAAAAATTTTCTTGCTGGGTAGACCACCCAAGGTCGTGCCCAAAGGGGTCTTAATCGGCAGGGGAAGTTATACCACCCCGTCATCGCCCCCCCCTGTAGCCAATACCTTGGTGAATATCGTGGAGGTGGAGGTGGACACCACGACAGGACATGTGGAGATATCAAGACTCGTATCCGCTGTTGACTGCGGCAAGGCCATCAATCCCATGGGAATTGAGGCGCAGTACGATAGTGTGCTGTCGGGAGGCGTAGGTTTCGCCCTTTCCGAAGAACTGGTCATGGACTCCTCCACGGGGAGACTGTTAAATCCGACCTTTTTGGATTACAAGACCCCCAGTGCAGCCGACGCCTACCGCATGGATCCCGTCATTCTGGTGGAATTACCTGCGCGTCACGGCCCCTTTGGAGCCAAGGGCGTTGCAGAGGCTGCCATGGCCGCGGCCGCCCCGGCCATAAGCAACGCGATCTACAATGCCCTCGGTATTCGAGTGGACCTTCCCGCCACGCCCCAGAAGGTGATCATGGCCATGGACAATCAAGGAAAAGGAGCGTGATGGTCGATGTCCTTGCCCCGGTTTGACTATTTCGAGGCGAAGTCTTTAGAAGAGGCGGTGGCCCTGCTGAAGACCTATGGCCACAAGGCCAGGGTATTGGCGGGGGGAACGGACCTCTTGGGCGCCATGAAGGATCGTGTCTCTTCCCCCGAGGTCATAGTGGACATCAAGAAGATAGAGGGCTTAGACACCATTCGTGAGGAAGATGGTCACCTAAAGATGGGCGCCTTGACCGGACTAAGGGCTATCCGGGACTCCTCCCTTGTCGGAAAACGGTGCGGTCTCCTGCAACAGGTTGTAGATCTGGCGGGATCACCCTCCATGAGAAACATGGGGACCGTAGGCGGGAATTTATGCCAGGATGTACGCTGTTGGTATTACAGGGCCTCTCCTTGGTGCGGAGAACCATTTCATTGCTACCGCAAGGGAGGGGAGAAATGCTTTGTCACCGGCCGTGCCGACACCATGGGCGCCCTTTCGGGGGAAGGGTATGTCATGGGAAAAGAGATCGTCCTTGGCGGGGGTGGTATGGGTATTGTAACCCCGGCACTTGGCCTTCAATCCCATGAGATTGGTGGAGAAAAGCCCGGAGATGGACGATATCACAGCATCCTGGGAGCAGGGGTCTGTCATGCCACCTGCCCTTCGGACATGGTCGTAGCCCTAACCGGCCTTGGTGCGAAAATCAGAGTCCTTGGCCAAAGGGGGGAAAGGATCCTGCCTGTAGAAGAATTATGGCTCAGCGATGCCCCCTGGCGTTCACTCGAAAGAGACGAGATCATCAGCGAAATCCAGATTCCCTTTATGACGGATGCCACGCTGGGAACCTATGTCAAGTTCCGGGAGAGAAAGGCTTTGGATTTTGCCCTCGTGAGCGTTGCAGCCGTCTTGACCCTGGAAAGGGGCTTGGTAAAGGATGCAAACATTATTCTTGGCGGCGTGGCGCCCACGCCCTGGAGGGCAAAGGAGTCTGAGAAGCGCTTAATAGGACGAGGTCTGAAGAACATGGCTGAGAGGGCTGCAGAGGTGGCGGTCACGGGGGCACAGCCCTCACCCATGAGCGCCTACAAGGTCCCGCTCTCCAAGGTCGC
>JAZDGZ010000303.1:0-7915 GCA_043806375.1 Pseudomonadota bacterium
AAGGCGGGCGTAAAGCCCGCCGCTACACAACAAATGGCTTTATTCGCACGTTGGCGCCGTTGGCATCGCTGGGAACGAAGATGATTGCCCCTATGGATTGTCCATGGCTGGCCCATAGACCGAAGAGACCCAAGGGAGCCGCAGATGGTACTGGATAGAAAGATCGCCTTCATTGACCTCTTCACGGGGATGACCGAAATCAAACCGATTTCTCTGGATTTGCGGAAGAAGTTTCTCGGAGGAAGGGGAATAAACATGGCCCTGCTCTCCGAATCATATACCCGCGACCTTGATCCTTTCTCACCCGATAACCCTCTCATCTTCGGGGCAGGTCTTCTCTGCGGGACCCTCGGTTTTGGCTCCCGCATCAGCGTCACATCCAAATCGCCGGAATCGGGCCATCTTGGAGACGCCAATATGGGCGGCGACTTCGGTGCCGAACTGGTCAAGGCGGGATTCAGTCACCTGGTCATCACGGGAAAAAGCCCTGGACCGGTCTACCTCCTGGTGGAAAATGACTCCATTGAGATTCGAGATGCCCCGAACGCTGAAGGGCCTCGACACTTTTGAGACACAAAAAACAATTCGTCATGAACTGGGCGATGAAAAGGTCCGGATCGCCTGTATCGGACTGGCCGGAGAGAACCTCGTCAGGTTCGCCTGCGTCCGTTCAGGCTTGAAGAACGCTGCCGGAAGAACGGGGATGGGCGCCGTCATGGGCTCCAAAAACTTAAAGGCCGTGGCGGTCAGGGGGACCATGGACATCAAGATCTCAGACCCGAAAGGATGCCTGAGATATTATCTTTTTCAGCTCAAGAGACTGATGGAAACCAAGTGGGCCGACGCCCTGGGTAAACAGGGCACTCCCCTTTTGTTCAAGTACGCGAATGCCCTGGGTTTTCTGAGCGCCAAGAATAATCAGTTTACAACGGTCGGCGAGCAGGGACGCCTCCTGGAGGCGGAGGCCCTGGAGGCCTATTCGACAGGCATGCTCTCCTGCTTCGGTTGCCCTGTCCACTGCCGCCATCGATTCGCTATTGAGGAAGGAGAGTATCGAGGCACAAAGGGTGAGGGCCCGGAATACGCCTCGATCGGTTCCCTGGGAAGCAAACTGGGGAATTTCGACCTCGACCATATCATTTACGCCGTTGACCTCTGCAATCGCTATGGTCTTGACACCATTTCCCTGGGCACCTACCTCGCCTGGGTCATGGAGCTGTACCAGCGAGGCCTCATCGGCCGGGAGGTGACCGGGATACCGCTCGACTGGGGAAACGGGGAGTCCACCATCGAACTCATTCACCAGATCGCCGGGCGGAGGGGTTTCGGAGACATCCTGGCCGAAGGGCCTTACGCAAGCGAAGTCCTTGGAGCGGCCTCAAAAGACTACCTCTTGTCCATCAAGAACTTCCCCATCGAGATGACGGACGAAAGGCTCCCCAAGAGCTTCGCCCTCGGCCTGGCTACCTCCAGCCGCGGGGCCTGCCACATGAGGAGCCGCCCCTCTATCGACGTCATCGGGCTGCCGGAGGAAGTCCTGAAAAAAATCTATGGCGGCCCGGTGAGCAATGACCTCACATCCTATTCGGGCAAGGGGAGGATGGTCTGGTGGCATGAACTGCTCAACGCGGTCACGGATAGCCTCGGCATCTGCCGTTTCCAGACCGTCTTTTCAAGCCCCCATGCCCTCCAGTATCCTCAATTCTCCAGGTTGATCGCCCTCGCCACCGGCCTCCCCGTCACCCCCAAAGAACTGAAGGAGATCGGCGAAAGGATCTACACCCTGGAAAGGACGATGCTGGTAAGAGACGGCCTTTCACGGCCGGACGATACGGTTCCCGCCAGGTATTTCGACGAACCCATTCCCGAGGGTCCTGCCCGCGGCGAGGTGATCTCCAGGGAGGGTTTCGGTCGAATGTTGGACGAATATTACCGCCTGCACGGATGGGACGAGAACGGCATTCCGAAAAGGGATACCCTCAAACGACTAGGATTAATGGATGAGAATCAAGGTTAACAAGAAAAAATGCAGCGGCTGCCACCTCTGTGAAATGGTCTGCTCCCTCTTTCATCTGGGGATCATCAACACGGAGAAGTCGGCCGTCCGCATCCGAAAAGACGACCTGGATACCAGCATCCATGCGCCGGTCCTCTGCCGGCAGTGTAAGGAGATGAAGTGTCTTGAAGGCGAGGAGGCGAGCGAGCCGGCCGAGAAAAAGAAGTTTCTTTGGGACACGTCCAGGGCTGAACGCTGCCCCTTCCATGCGTTAGCCGTCTTCGGGAAGGATGCCTACCACTGTGACCTTTGCGGCGGGAATCCCCGTTGTCTAAAGGTCTGCACCCCGGGGGCACTCCGTCTTTAAGAATACGTCCATACCGGAGTACCGAAGGATGAAGCCTCCCTCCCGGTTATTATTTCGGCCTGTACCCCTGGGCCAGTTCGCACTCGAACCTGTCTCCACAGATCCGTGAACAGTAAAACTCTCTCATGATGAATCCATACTTCTCAATAAAATCGCGGACGGCCTCTTCCTGGTTGTTGATCTGCTGAAACCATTTGTGCTGGTCAACATGCCGCTCGATGATATCCTTTTGAGCATCCAAGATGTCCCGCAGGTGCGTGCAATCCTTAAGCATAGGTCAACCCCTCGAGATAATTGATCGATCAAGGTCAATCGGGGATGAAACTTACCATCCCTTCCGCCATAAAGCAATACGGTTTGTGCCAAAACTCTTGTCTCTGTCTCCCGATTTCCTTAATATGATCCATCAATCCTGTCCAAGAAAGGGCTGGGAGGCCGTGATACCCAGAACAGCGGATGTGGTCATTATAGGCGCGGGCATTATAGGTGGTTCCATAGCCTACCATCTCTCTTTGAGAAAGATAGGCGTCGTCCTCCTGGACAAGGCCGGCCTCGGCTCCGGAACCTCCGGCGCATGCAGCGGACATATCTTTCTCCAATCCAAGAGGCCAGGCCCCCACCTGAGGCTGGCCATGGAAAGCGAAAAACGGTTCCACGCCCTCCAAAGGGAGTTGGACTTCGATATAGAATATCAGGACCGCGGTGGGATGATCGTCATTGAGAATGAAAAGGAACTGGCGGGCCTGCGCCTCCTGGTGGAAGATCAGAAAAGGACCGGCCTCCCTGTTTCTCTTCTGCAAAGGGATCAGGCAAGAGAAATGGAGCCTTCCCTGTCGGAAGATATCGCGGCATCCACCTTTTGTCCTCTGGACGGCCAGGTCAATCCCCTCCATCTTACCCTGGCTTTCATCAAGGCGGCCAAACGAATGGGAGCAAAGGTCTTTCCCCACGCCGAGGTCATGGACATGAGGCTGGGAGGAAAAAGGGTTGCAGCTGTACGGACGAAATTCGGGGACATAGAGGCGGGTATCGTCGTCAACGCAGCCGGCGCAATGGCCCCCCAAATCGCCAAGATGGTGAACCTCCATGTGCCGATCAAACCCCGCCGGGGACAGCTTTTGGTCACAGAGGCCGTTCCCCCGATGCTGCACCGCCCTCTCTTGTCTGCAAGGTACATCACCGACAAATACGAAACCGCAGGATCAGCATCCGGGGGGACGGGTGTATCCATAGAGCAGACACGGAACGGAAATTTTCTGCTCGGTTCGACCCGGGAATTTGTCGGTTTTGACAGGAGGACCACGTGGGAAGGCACGAGGCGTATTGCCGAGCGGACCACGCGGATTATACCGGAGTTAAGGAAGATGCATATCATCAGGACCTTTTCCGGATTGAGGCCCCACACGCCGGACGGGCTGCCCGTACTGGGCAGGGTGGAGGGCATCGACGGATTTCTCATGGCGGCGGGACATGAAGGAGACGGCATCGCCCTATCGCCGGGGACCGGGCAGTTGATGGCGGAACTCGTCCATGCGGGGCGCACTGCCATGGATCTGACGGACTTTAGACTGGAAAGATTCCATTCAGGGGGCGGACAATGAGCCGGGATGACCGAAACCCCGACCTGAGGAGCGCTGCGGTTCAGAGAGGGGAAAGGATCAGGATATTTGTAAACGGGCTTGAGACCGTGGCCTATCGGGGTGAGACGGTCCTGGCCGCCCTGATCGCCGCCGGTTATAGACGGCTCAGAAAGGATCACAGATCGGGCGAGGGCCGTGGCGCCTTTTGCGGCATGGGCCTGTGTTGTGAGTGCCTGGTCACTATCGATGGATTGCCGAACCGGTGGGCCTGCATGGTCGAAACGAAAGAGGAGATGGAGATAGGAATCGATGCATCCTAGGAGATTCGACGTCGTCATCGTTGGGAGCGGCTATGCGGGGATCGTTGCAGCCCACAAACTCGCAGATCACCGGGTCCGAGTCCTCCTCCTTGACGAGAATCTCCGGCCCGGAGGCCAGTTCCTGAGATCCTACCCGCAGACCTGGTCCACGGAGAGGCCCTGCGCGTCGGATCGGTGGACGCGCATGGGATTGAGACTCATCGACCGCCTGCGGAAAAAGGGGGTAGAGATCATGAACCGGACCAGGGTGCTGGGCTTTTATGACCAGGGGGAGATCCTGGTGGAGGAAGACGAAAAAAGGGTCTTTATCCTCAAGCCGGAAATCATCCTCTTTGCCACAGGGGCTAGGGAAAAATTTCTCCCTTTCAAAGGCTGGACGCTTCCCGGGGTCCTCTCCACAGGGGCTGTCCAGATCCTCCTCAAGAACTTCGGCATCCTCGCCTCCAGGGAGATACTGATCGGCGGGTCGGGGTTCTTCCTGGTCGCCGTCGCCTGTCAATTCCTGAAAAACGGCGGAAGGGTTCGATCCGTTCTGGACGAGGGATCCCTGCTTTCCCCCATTCCCACGGCAAGAGTGCTTTTCAAACACCTCCCCAAGTTCCTGGAAGGCGCCGGATATCTCTCCCGGACCTTTTTCTCCGGAGTCCCCTTAAGGTCCCGGACAAGGATCATCGAGGCGAGGGGCGAAAAAGGCCTTGAAGGCGTGGTCACATCGAGGCTCAACAGAATGGGCGACCTCATAGAGGGAAGCGAAAGGATATACCCTTTGGACACCCTTGCCGTTGGCTTTGGATTTTGCCCCAACATTGAATTGCCGCAACTCGCAGGCTGTGAGCTCGAATACGAGGAGGACAAGGGAGGGTGGATAGTCAGGGTGGAGGAGGGTCTTCAGACGAGCATTGAAAACATATTTGCCGCCGGAGAGATCACGGGCATCGGGGGGGCACGGAAATCTATTGCTGAGGGCTGTATTTCAGCCTTGTCCATACTCTGCAAACTGGGGAAAAAGGCTGAAAATAAATCCTTGCTTCGGCTGAAAAAAGAACGTATGGATCATATGGAGTTTGGAAAATATTTCAATGACCGTTGCAAAATTCCTCGGCGGGCTGTAGCATCGATCCCTGATGAAACCGTTGTTTGCCGTTGCGAAGACGTCAGGATGGGGGAGATCAGAAAGGCGGTCCAGGAAGGAGCCCATACTCCCGAGGCGCTCAAGAGGGCTTTGAGAATCGGGATGGGGAATTGCCAGGGAAAAATCTGTGGCCCTATCCTTTATGATATCCTGTCTCTCTACACAAGGAGGCCTGCCGAGGAGATTCCCCCTTTTTCCGTCAGAAGCCCGATTAAACCCCTGGACATAAGGTCTTTGCTGACATTTGAGTCCCAGAAAGGAGAAACAGATGGACGAGAGAGAAAATGGTGAGGTGGAGGATATGTTCGATACCATCAGCGATGACCTTTCAAATTCCGGGGCCTACGACAAAGACCGTCCCAAAGGAAAGGAGACCGTCGGCTTCCGGTTGACGGCGTCGTCTGCGATCATTTTTGGTTTGGGGCTTATTGTCGTGATCGCTCTCCTGGCCCTGCTTTTCAGGGGGGGAGGCAAGGTCAGTACCAGCGAACTGGAAGCCCTGAAAACCAGGATGAGCCAGGTGGAGGCGAGACTGATCAGGATGGATAGCATGGCGACCAAGGCAGGCTCCCTGGAGGGTCAAATCAAGGCCCTCACGGAATCTCTGGCCAAGTTGGAGTCGTCGGATAAGTCGATCAAAGAGCAGTTGGACAAACTAGATCAGAGGATCGAGAAGTTGTCGGAAAAGGCGACCCCGGCGGTCGCCAAGAAAGAGGTCCCGGTCGTCTCGAAAAAAGAAACCTCGTCTCCCGGCCCTCAGGCAAAGGGACGATACCACGATGTTAACCGAGGAGAAACCCTTTACGGTATCGCCAAGAAATATGCACTCTCCGTGGATCAGCTCAGGCGCATGAATAACCTGAAGGAGAGCCAGGCAATCTACCCGGGACAGAAGCTCCTCGTCGCCCTTGAGGGCCGGTAGCGGTCCGGGCTGTCATTCGAGACGGTGATGCTACTATCGATTGCCCATGCCGAGCTTCACGTGGTGGACCCCCCCATCCAGGGGTCCGAAGGGAACCCCTCCCTGCTCTTCATCCATGGCGCAGGCGGAGATGCCTCTGTCTGGGATGATCAGGCGACATACTTTCTGGGACGGCATCCCGTCTACCGCCTCGACCTCCCCGGACACGGAGGCTCCGGCCCTTCCGGCGAAGAGGACATCGGGGCGTACGCCCGGTGGGTCCGCCTTGTTGCCGAAAGGCTTTTTTCAAGCCGCCCTTACGTCCTGGTGGGACATTCCATGGGAGGCGCCGTTGTCCTGCAACTGGCCGTCGAGCCCCCGTCGGGCATGGTAGGGGTCGTCCTCGTCGCAACAGCGGCCAAGCTCGCCGCAACGCAAGCGGTTTTTCATATGCTCAGAGAAGACCCTGAGGCCTTCTTTGAGATCACCGAGGAGTACGCATTCTCATCCAGCACTTCCCGGGAGGTTCGAGAACGCGTCGGCGCCGTCATCCGACGGTATCCGACATCGGTCATCACAAGAGACCTCAAGGCCTGCGATGGCTTTGATATAAGGGATCAGCTGGGGCATGCCCGAGTTCCCGCACTGATCATCTGCGGAACGGACGATCAGCTCACCCCTGTGAAATCCTCCAGGCACCTCCACAAAAGCATCCCCCATTCCCGATTGGTCCTGATCCCCCGTGCAGGCCACATGGTCATGGCGGAACAGCCCGCGCCGGTGAACCAGGCAATCGAGCAGTTCCTGCACGACTTGGGGACCGGCTCAGAGAAGGGCAACCGGAAAATGATCACCTGAGGTTACACGAATGCACACTACTCTCCCCTTCACTCCAATAGAACCTCACAGGGTAGCACCATGAAAAACCGAGGCTGGTCAGGTAGTGTCGTCTTGAAATATGCCCTCCTCCAGTTGCCGGCCCTGGCCCTTCTGATCATCATCTTGCTGCTGGCCCGGCGCTGGTTCGACATACCGGCCCGCTACGCCTGGGGCATCCTCCTGCTCTGGGTGGCAAAAGACGCGGCCCTCTTCCCCTTTGTGTGGCGCGCCTATGACACGGATTACGGGAGTGCTGCAAACAGCATGATCGGCAGACGAGGGGTAGCCAAAGATCGGCTCTCTCCTTCCGGCTATGTCCTTATCGGTGGTGAACTCTGGCAGGCTGAAGTGATTGAAGGCAACTCATCCGTCGAGAGAGGGGGATCCGTGCGGGTGCATGGCCTCAGAGGGCTCACGCTCCTGGTTACGGCCGCTCTGCCGGAAGAAGATACCAGGCCCAAGGAATGATCCTAAAAGGGAGGGCTCATGTGGTTGCTGCCCCACCCCTCTTTCCGAAAGCCCATCCGTAGACACCCTTGAAAAAAAGCATTGAAAAGAATGGGTTTGAAAACCCCTATGAACCGCAGAATGTCGAACAAAGAATATCGAACGTCGAAGTGAACCCTTCATCATTCTGCGGTTCCTTGTTCGACATTCGACATTTTGTGATTTTAGGTAGATCGAACCAAACTCAAAAAACAGCTTCTGTGAGGATCGGTTCTGGAAGAAAGAAGGGTTGG
>JAZDGZ010000304.1:0-7178 GCA_043806375.1 Pseudomonadota bacterium
CCAACCCTTCTTTCTTCCAGAACCGATCCTCACAGAAGCTGTTTTTTGAGTTTGGTTCGATCTACCTAAAATCACAAAATGTCGAATGTCGAACAAGGAACCGCAGAATGATGAAGGGTTCACTTCGACGTTCGATATTCTATGCCTTCGAGCATTTAAGAGCACATTCAAGAATACGCTTGATGTCTTGTATAAATGAAAATTGGCCTGGAAGATAACTTGTAGGAAAGCTTCAACAGGCCTTCAGGGAGTCCCTCTATACAAGTAATCACGAACCTTTCCCAGAACGATGCGGGGGATATCCTCCTTTTTCTCCACCCCGTAGATGTCAACGTTCTTCCTCACGGCCATGGACTTTCGAAAGGATTCCACGTGCCTGTTATCGCCGATATGCACTGCCGTGACGCGATTCTCGCATTGGTTGAAATACCGGATCAGGACCTCCTGATTCGTAATCTGCATGTCCGTGATAAGGAACAGGTCCGGCACTCCCTTCTCTTGAAGGGTCTCGATATCCTCGACGGCGAGTCTGGTCCCGCCCCCGAAGTAATGGCACAGGGTCTGGTAGATCTCCCTTCGTCGACGGGAGTACGGAAGGATCCTTCGACCCCCTGATTCGGCATCGCTGAAGTTGTAAACCGCTACCTGAGCCTCCTTTCTGAGATAGGCGTCACAGGCGCATGCCGCTCCCAATACGGCATAGGACAGGGACTGCCTCGGGTTTGTCATGCTTCCGGACGAATCTATCATGACCACGCAATCCGGGATTCCTTCCCATTGCCCGAAGACCTCCCCTTCGAGACGCCGCCACGTTTGTGTGATTCCGGGCATGATCTTACCGAAGCTTGTCCACGGATCGATGTCCTGATAGGGTTTTCCCACTTCCCAAGGCTCGTGGTGATGAGGATAAAGGGATCCGCTCTTTTTTGTCGGCATATTCCGGATAGGCAGCATCCAGTTTTCGGCAAGCTTCATGTAATAGAGAATATCGGCATCCAGCGAGCGACCCGGACCCAGGCCCATCGCCCCTTCCGCCGGCCTGGTAGAATCCAGGATTTCGTCCTCGAAGTCTTCAACGATCTCTTTGAACTCGGAGGGCGTGGCCGAATCGGAGGCCAGATCCTTGAGGCCGCGCTCTATCTCCTCCTTCGAATACTGCTGCATCCCATGCCCGCCCATGGGACTCGGCCTGATCAAGCCTCCCGAACGCCCTTCCATCTCCAGGAGAGGGTGGATCGCCTTGGCGAATCGTCTGATGCTTTCACCCCAGCGACTGCGATCAAGGTAGGGGAGACGGGAGAGCTTCCTGGAAATCTCTTCATGACCCGCCGCCCCGAGATCCATACCCCAGATCCTTTCATACACGGCGTGGACCGCCTCATCGAGGACCCCTCTTTCGAGGTGCCTGTAGATCATGGGAAGGGGGGTCTCTTTCTGGCTGACACAGTGGGTATCGGCGACCACGTCCATAAAGTAATCCGTCGCCCTTTTGGCCATCTCCTTGTCCTTGAGGACCTTTTTCGCCTCCCCATAAAGTCTCAGATGGGTGGAGAGGTTCCATGGGCAGCAGAGGTAGTGGGAAACCGCATGGTCCAGAAGCCCTTCGATAACCTCTTGCTCCTCGATTGCCTGAGACATGCCTTGCACAAACTCCCTGGATATGGAGATCTTCTTTCCCTGGATATCCAGGCCCACCCGTTTTTCCCCTTCGCTCCACGCGGGAAAAGGGAGTTCAGGGTAGAGATGCTTCCGTCTGACCCTCGGCCAGACCTCCCTCAATAGGTCGTCAAATGCCACCGTCGCCCTCTGGTCGGGAATGTTCTTCAGCCCCAAGGGGGGCGATGGGCTTTCCACAATGGAGGATGTCCCCTCCGAAACGACTCTGTCCCATGCCCCAGATCCTTCCGTCAACCTGGATCGTCCCTCCGCGCATCCACTCACCCGTCTTTTGGCCTGTGTGGCCGGTGACCAAGATCTCACCGCCCGTCATCCCGGCGCCACACCAGTTCCCTGCCGACCCTTCTACCACCAGTCGGCCTCCGCAGACACTCGCACCAACGAAGTCCCCCACATTCCCTTGAAGGATCAGGGTCTTGCCCTCAGGGAGGCGGTAGCCCAGGAAATGAAAAGTCCGTTCGAAATCCTGCAACCTGAGCAGGATGCGGTCCTCAGGGGCCTGGTTGATCAAGGCGGAGATATAGATCCCTGCAGGCCCGGATATCAGGTAAGGGGTCTGCTTGCCTCTGTCCAGTTCAGCGCACAACTCCTCTATGTCGTCCTGGTCATATTGCAGGTCTTGGATACTGCGCAGGGCGGCATTATAAGTCCTGACCTCATGGCTCTGCCCCACGAGCCAGACCAGACCCTTGACCTCTTCCTCCACCAGGCTGAGGTAGCCCTCCATGATGCGGTCCATGATTGCTTGTTTGGCTTGCACAATACGATCCAGGGGGATCTCCTTCTTCCGAACAGGCACGGCTTGGAAATCCAGGAAAGGATTCTTCTTCATTCGACGATCTCCTCCCCCAGGTCTTTTCGAATCTCCCAATAGATGGGGTGATCCCCGGCGACCGGTTCCAGCGGCTCCCCCTCGATGATACGACAGGCGACCGCAAGGGCGTTCTTAACCTGGGGTCCCTGCTCCATGTATCGCCTGTGCATCTCCTCGACCCCTTGTTTTGCCATGTAGATTTCAAGGGGATCCCGACGAGGTTCGTTTTCTCGCCGGGCCACGATCTCTTCTTTCCACCGTATCCTGTGGGCCAAGGCAAAGGGCAGCACGGCCCTGAGGTGTTCCAACCCCACCTCCTGATCTCCCAGCAACCAGGCCAGGGCCTGTGAGAACTTTCGAACGCTGACGGGAAACCGGTTGGAGATACAATTCTGCAGGGTATTGCAGAGATATCCCGTGAAGTGACAGCCATCATCACACCCTTCCATGGAGCGCTTCTGTCCGAAGCGATGACAGAAAGAGAGTTCTGAAAGGACAAGCCGGAGGAACGCATTGAAGTCAAGATCAAAGGGAATCTGTTCCTTCAGGAGTCTGACCTCTTGCCTCTCTTCGTGCGAGAGGATGCGAATCCCATGCCCTCTTGCCAAAGACTCCCTGAACTTACCGCAGAGTGCCTCGATCCGCTCCATCCGTTCCTGATAGGGGCGTCTCTCCCCCAAAGTCCGTTGGAACTCCGCCTCCAGTTCTTCATGACGAAGGACGTGGCCGTTCGACCCCTTGGATCCGATGAGGTAGGCCAGGTTGGCCCCTGGATGCTTGGACTCCACCATCACGTCAAAGCGATCGATCAGGGGGGCGATAATCGTGTGGGTCCCCCGGTCCTGGTAGTTGGCGGTTGCAAAGAGGCAATACTCCCGGTTGATAATGGCGTCGTTGAGATATTCCCAGTTCCCGCGGTCCACGCCGTCCAGGATCATGCTCTGCTTGGTCTCCGGCAACCGGTTGATCTCGTCCACTATCTTGATGGGCAGGAGCGCAAAGTGGGACCAGACCACCACCTCTTCCCCCTGGTTGAGCCTTCCCAGATCAGGCCTTCCGATGATCTTCTCCTCGGTTTGCTCTGGGTGTCCGGCCACTTCACTGCCCCAAATAGTCCCCAAGGGAAATCCGTATAAGAGGGCGCAGACATACTCGGCGGAGGTCGTCTTGCCGAGGCCGGGTTCTCCGATGATGAGTGCCTTGCCCTCGCAAAGGCCCGTAAGAAGGCTCATCAGCAGGGCGGAGTTAAACCCTTTCCCTTTGACCTCCAAGTCCGGCCGATTCAGATACAGGTTCTGCCCGATGTAGTCGTAGATCTCCCAGACCGCCCCCCTCAAGGCGCCGTTATTTTCCAGGCTCATATGGGTTTCCTCCGGAGATCATCATACTTCGATTCGAGATTATTGCAACCATGCTTTCACCCCCACCCGCCTCCCTCGTCAAGGGCTGATCTTTACCGCACCTGACACAGGGGGTATTGAGGGGGTTGGGTGTAATTACCTCAAAATATGGAATATCGAATGTCGAACAAGGAACCGCAGAATGATGAAGTTTTCAATTCGATATTCGAAATTCCTTGTTGGACATTCTGCGGTTCAGAGAATGATCTTCAAAACCAGATAGTTACATTGCCGCCATGTCAAGTGTGTGCAATGCTCAGCATCAAGGGGGAGGGGGATTCTGGCGTGTTTTGGTAAAAAAAGGGCCGTCAGCGATAAACGGACTATCGCTGATGGCCCTGGAAGTTTCTCTCCCAACCCCCACGCCCTACAAGATCCCTCTACCCCATCGTTGTGCCTGGGATGGGGCTCTCAAAGTGCGTCAGGGCAACAAAATCATGCCTTCTTCATCGCCGCCAGAATGTTTTGCGGGTTCAAGGGAAGGCGTCTGATGCGTACGCCCGTGGCGTTGAAGATCGCGTTGGCAACAGCCGGAGCAACCGGGGTCACGCCGGGCTCGCCAATGCCGCCGATCCTGTCATTGTTCTTCACAATATGCACTTCAATTTTAGGGGTTTCGGACATTCTCAAGATGCCGTAATCCTCGAAATTGGCCGATTCCACGCCGCCGTTCGCGAACTTGACCTCCTCTTTTATGGCGCTGCTCAGCCCCATGATCACGGACCCCTCGATCTGGGCGATCAATGGATCCGGGTTGATGACAGGCCCACAGTCAACGGCGCAGACGATCTTGTGGACCTTGATCGTTCCATCACTCTTATTCACTGATACATCCGCGACCTGCGCTAAATAGCTTCCAAAGCAGGCGTGCTGGGCAATGCCGCGGCCCATGCCTTTGGGAACCGGTTTGCCCCATCCCGCTTTTTCCGCCACCGTCTTGAGGACGCGGCTGGGCCGCATGTTGTCCTTGAGGAGTTCCAAACGGAATGCCAGAGGGTCTTTGCCTGCTGCATGGGCCATTTCGTCCACAAACGACTCCATGATAAAGGCGTTGGGTGCATTCGACACCGAGCGCCAGGGGGCGGCGGGTATGGGCAGCTCGGACAAAAACTGTTCAAGGTAGAAGTTCGGGATATCGTACATCGTAAAATTATTCACGTGAGGTGACGTCGGGTAATCGTAGATACCCCAGAGGCAATAGTTGTCCACGCCGTTCTTTATGGCGGCTGGGTTCAAAAACCTGAGGATGGAGGTGCAGGCGACCTTATGGGACCACCCGGTCAGGCGGCCCTGACCGTCCAGACCGGCCACGATTCTCTGGGATGTGGCGGCCCTATAGGCGTCGTACTTCATATCCTCCTCCCGCGTCCAAATGACCTTCACGGGTTTTCCAACGGCCTTTGAAGCGAGGACGGCCTCTATGACAAAATCCGGGCGGGCGCGCCTGCCAAGACCGCAGCCCAAATATGTCGTGTGGACATGAACCTTGTCGGGGGTCAGTCCTGTCAATTTTGAGGAGACCATTTGGGTCACCGTCTGGGCCTGCGTAGGAACCCACACGTCGCAGCGATTCGCTTGAACGTAGGCCGTGCAGTTCATCGGCTCCATCGTCACATGGGCCACATGGGGCGCATAGTAAACCGCCTCGACCTTTTTGGCGGCCTCAGCCAAACCCTTCTTGGCATCACCTTTGCTGGTGACCTTCGCGCCCGGTTTATCAAGGGCCTCCATGAAATATTTTTCGACCGATTCGGTGTTCATGTCGGGGTGGCTCCCCTTATCCCACTTCACATTCAGGGCCTCCCTGCCCTTCCATGCCGCCTCGATCGATTGCGCAACCACGGCAATGCCGTTGGGCGTTGGCACGACTTTGACCACACCTTTCACCCCCAGAGCGGCGCTCTGATCCTGTGAAATCGGTTTCGCGCCGTAGGCGGGTGGACGGGCGAGCGTCGCATAGAGCATGCCCTTCACTTGAACATCCATACCAAAAACAGCTTTGCCGCTCACTTTGGCTGGGATATCCACGCGCCGCATGGATTTTCCCATGTATCTGAATTCACTTTCCTTCTTGAGCGGCGGATCCTTGGGCAGTTCAAGTTTGCCCGCCGCGAGGGCAAGTTCCCCGTAGGTGAGGCTGCGATTACCCTTCTTATGCTTTATCGTTCCCTTGAAGGCCTCGCACTCACCTTCAGGCACATTCCAGGTCTTGGCTGCCGCCGCGATGAGCATGGCCCGACCGGCCGCGCCAGCCTTTCGCATCGGCTCATAAAATCCCCGGCAACTTGCGCTGGCCACAGTCACCTGGTTATGCAAAACGGGGTTCTTAAAAACGTCGGCAGCCGGGGCCTGTATGATCCGGACCTGCTTCCAGTCTGCCTCAAGTTCATCGGCAATAATCATGGGAAGCGCGGTTTTCGAGCCCTGGCCCATCTCGGAATTGGGGAAAGCAATTTTGACCACGTTATCCGGGGTTATTTCAAACCATGCATTGGGCTTGAACCCGGCGACCGCTTTTTTCTCCGACGCGTTCAGGAGCCTGTATCCCAATGGCGTCACAGACATTGCAATGGTCAGGCCTGTAGCTGCCATGGATCCCTTCAAAAATTGTCGACGTGATATGGAAGTACTCATAGTCTTAACCCTCCTTTCTCATCATCGCAGCAGCCGTTTCAATGCCCTTCTTGATGCGCACGTAGGTGCCGCAACGGCAGATGACGTCGTCCATGTTTTTTATGACCTCTTTAGGATCAGGTGTCGGGGACTTGGAAAGGAGGGCGGCCACCTGCATCATCACACCTGGCTGGCAGAAACCGCATTGGACGACCTGGTCCTTGATCCAGGCCTTTTTCACCGGATGATCCTTTGGAAGCCCTTCGATGGTGGTAATCTTTTTACCCTGAACATCTCCCACGGTCATCGCGCATGATCTCTCCGCCTTGCCGTCCACATGCACTGTGCACGACCCGCATTCCCCGATGCCGCAGGCGTACTTGGTCCCGGTGAGCTTCAGATAATCCCTGATCGCCCAGAGCAAGACCGTACCCTTTGGCACGTCCAATTGGTAGTCTTTTCCGTTCACGTTCAATGAAATCATACCTTCCTCCTTTCTTGGTTTTATGGTTTCTTAACCTTGATGGTCTCGTAAACCCTCATGACCTGGATGCCGGATTCGTCATCCCGGACTTGATCCGGGACCGGCATGACGGTTTTGATACTTTTTGCCGTGAAAATACGCTCGTAGGGGCGGAGTTCATCTCCGCCCTGCGGGCGCACGTAAAGTGCGC
>JAZDGZ010000305.1:0-2295 GCA_043806375.1 Pseudomonadota bacterium
ATCCAGGCAGGAAATGGAAGGCGGGGGTTTGCCTGCATCAGGCCGCCGGGGCATCATGCAGAGCCGGACAAGGCTATGGGCTTTTGCCTTTTCAACAATGTCGCCCTCGGAGCCCGCTACCTCACGGAAAACGGTATGGCCGGGAGGGTGATGATCGTAGACATCGACCTCCACCACGGCAACGGCACCCAGGCGGCCTTTTACGAGAGGGATGACGTCCTCTTTGTCTCCATGCACCAGTTTCCCTGCTACCCGGGAACCGGGAACTACGGTGAGGTGGGCAGGGGAAAGGGAGAGGGTTTTACCGTGAACGTTCCCCTGCGCAAAGGCCTCGGGGACGAAGATTTCGCCCGGATCATCTACTTCTTGGTCAACCCTCTGGCCCAGGCCTACGAGCCGGACATGATCCTGGTGTCGTGTGGTTTTGATCTCTACCACCACGATCCTCTAGGGGGGATGAGGGTGACGCCCGAGGGCTATGGATTGATCGCCTTTTTCTTGCTGGGAATTGCAGAAAAGGTCTGTGGGGGCCGTATCGTATTTGTCATGGAGGGCGGATACAGCCTTCGAGGGATCAGGGAATGCGGGCTCCGGGTCATTCAAGAACTTTGCGGGATATCCAATGTGCGCGGCAGGAGCATGGACAAGGTGGTAGGGAGCTCTCCCAAAAAACTCCCCGCCCTGTCCAAGGTCAAAGAGGTCCACGGCAAGTACTGGAAGGTGCTGCGGTGAGGGGCGGTCAGGTCATGAAAGAAGAAGGCGGAGGAGGCCGAAAAACGATGGGTGGCGGGACGATCAGCGTTCTCCTGGTGGATGATGAGACACGGTTCAGGGAAAGCTTCGGAAGGCTTCTCAAGGGAAGGGGTTTCGAAGTCATTCTTGCCGAAAACGGGCAAGTGGCCCTGGACGCCCTAGCAAGAGATGCCGTTGACCTCATCCTTCTGGACCTCAAGATGCCCGTCATGGGGGGTGAGGAATTCCTGCGCGTCGCCTGGCCCCTCTACCCGACGATCCCCGTGATCATCCTCTCCGGCCACGGCACCCTCCCTATCGCCGTGGATTGCATGAGAAAAGGGGCCTTTGATTTCGTCACCAAGCCCTTCGAGATCGAAGAACTTCTCCTCACCATGGAGAGGGCGATCGAGAGAAGGGACCTCGAGAGAAAGGTCAGGGCCTACCAGGAGGAAACCGTCCGGAGCCTTCTCGCCCTGAGCACGGAGAAGAAGCGGCTTGAAACCATGGTGAACTGTGTCCCCAACGGCATCCTGGTCACCAACGATAAGCTGGAGATCGTGCTTCACAACCCCAGCCTTTTGCGGTTGCTCGGACTGTCCGGCCCCTTGGGATGTCCTGTCCCTCTGAGCCAGGTCATTGAGGAGGCCTCTCTGATTGAGGCCCTCAAACGAATCCAGAGGGGTGAATCACCGCAGGGGGAATTGATCTCCCAGGAGATCAACGTGGGCAAAAGGGTGCTCAGGGCCATTTCCGCTCCCAACCTCGAACCGGACAGGCGGGTCTTCTGGAAGGTGTCCGGAGCGGTCACCGCCCTTGAAGACATCACCGTATTCAAGGAACTAGACCGGGTAAAGTCGGACTTCGTTAACATGGTGGCCCACGAACTGCGCAGCCCCCTTGTGTCGATCCGGCAACTCCAGAGCGTGCTTGGGGAAGGACTGGCCGGTCCCCTTTCGGAAAAGCAGGGGGAGTTCGTAAAAAGAGGGATCAAGAAGATCGACGCCCTGCTGGGGCTGATCAACGATCTCCTGGATGTGGCCAGGCTCGAAGGTGGGCGGCTGGCCCAGCGCCAGTCGCCCGCCGATGTGGGGCGGGTCATCGAGGAGATGGCCGCCCTGATGGAACCGAGGGCGAAAGAACAGGGCATCCGCCTGACCTGCACCTGCGATCGTGTAAGATCCGTCCTCGCGGACCCTAAGAATATCGAGGAGATCGTGAACAATCTTCTTACCAACGCGATCAACTACTCCACGGAGGGTGGGGAGGTGAAGGTGAGTGCAAGGATGGCGGGCGACTTCGTGGAAATCAGGGTCTCTGACAAGGGGGTCGGGATCGCGCCGGAAGAGTTGCCCAAAATCTTCCAGAAATTCTACCGGGTAAAGCACCCGAGGACCCGCCAGGTTTCGGGCACTGGACTGGGCTTGTCCATCGTGAAGGGGATCGTAGAGTCCCTTCAGGGTTCGATCGATGTGGAAAGCGTGGTGGAGAAGGGAACGACCTTCCGCCTCCTCATTCCCGCGATGAAGGAGGAAACCTAGCAGGTTGCTGAAAAAGACCTGC
>JAZDGZ010000306.1:0-4077 GCA_043806375.1 Pseudomonadota bacterium
CTGCTCGTAATGCGCTGCTTGATATGGGTCTAGCTGATCCAGGACATGTGTGTAGAGTATCGAGATGAGATGATAGAGACTCGCTTTTCTGGGGGCGGATGTTAGAGGATTTGCCTTCGTGTGTCAAGAACAAAACGGCACACGATATGGTGGCCCCTCGTTCATTGGGGCGGGGCCCTGGCTCAGACCGATCACCAATCCTGCATACCCAAGAAGTCACCTTTTAAATAGCGCATAGTCGCAGGCTAGGATAGGTAAACGAGTCGCACCAGGGCAGACCCTGCACGTGCATGAGATGACCACTCATGCGGAAGAGGCCATTTTAGGCTCATCCTGGAGGGGGTGAGGTGGTTGTTGGGGTCCATGAGGGCAGATCTCTCCCGTGAGACCCCGTCTGTGTTGAAAAATCAGGCAAAGCACTCAACGGGAGAGTCAGGGTCGACATAAAACCACTTATCCGAAACTGGGAGTTGGGATGTGGAATGGTCGATATGGTGTTTCGGGGTCTTTGGCGGCCCAATCGCTTTGGGCGGAGGTCGGGACTTGACCCGCCGTGAGTATGGCGGGTTAACCTCCCATAGTCCCAGGTGCTTGAGGACTTGTCCGCCTCTGGAGGATCTTTTTTGTGACCTCCTCGTTCTCGATGAAAGCAAGGATGCTTATCTGGCCCTGGCATAGCGGGCAGGTAAGGGGGGCCCCACCTCATATATCTTTCGATGCCTCGGCTCCCTTGCTTTCATCGGTTGATTCGGTTAGTGTGATCCCGGTACTGAATCTCAGGCGAACCTCGCGATCAAACACCTAAAGGAAGCAGATCCGTGGCACAAATCACATTGTCGGAAAAATTCAAACGAGCGACCGGCGTCATCTGCAGACAGGGGCAGATTCAATTTCCGGTCACTGACACAGCCGTCACCATCATTCGGCGTGTTGTGGGAAACACCGAAGACGAACTGGACCTGATCTATGCTTTCCGTGAAAAGCCTTCCCAGGCCATGGACCAACTGGTCGCGTCGAGCGGATTTTCTGAGGAAAAAATCGCGCAGCTGACCGCCAGCCTGGCTAAAAAGGGGATTGTTTTCAATCAACCCAACTCCAGCGGGGTCATGGTCTACAGGCTCCTGCCGCTGATGATGGTCGGGCTGATGGAGTACAAATTCATGGGCGCGCTGACCGGCAGCGAGGCGGAAAAAGAACTTGCGAGGCTGTTCAAAAAGCTGCTGGCAGAGATCCGGGATCAGACCCAGGGCCACTACGATGCGCTTTCGCCCCTGTTCGCAGCGGCCCCTGCCGTGGACCGGACCGTGCCGGCCGTCAAAACTGCCGATGGTAAGGCGATCCGGATCATTCCGGTTGAAAAGACCCTGGATGCCGCCGAAGAGTTCATACTCCCGAGCCAGACGGTCGAAGAGATCATTAACAAGTTTGATGACATCGCCGTGGGGCACTGCTTTTGCCGCCAGCGGCGGAATCTGCTGGGAGACAAGTGCAAAACGGATGCGCCCGTGTTGAACTGCTTTTCCTTTGGCAAATCTGCACGGCACACCAGTGCCCAGGGGTTTGCCAAAAAAGTCACCCGCGAGGAAGCCCTGAAAATCCTGAAAGAAGCGGAGCAGGCCGGGCTGATCCACAAGGCTTTTCACCCGGGATCCAAGGAAACCAGCCCGGAAACCAGCATCTGCAACTGCTGCAAGGATTGCTGCGATACCCTGCGAGTCTGGCGGGACGGAACCCTGCCAATGATCAATTCCACCTACCACCTTTCCGTGATCGATATCAACGCCTGCACGGGGTGTGGCACCTGTCTGGAATGGTGCCCTACCGATGCCATTGCCCTGAACGAAGACGGGGTGGCCCAGCGGGATGAAAGCGCCTGCCTCGGCTGCGGGGTCTGCGCCCGGTTCTGTCCGGAATCGGCGATCTCGCTTAAAGAGGGCTTGCGGAAGGTCTTCATCTTGCCTCCGCGATTGCGCAACGCTTAGAAGCGACCAAGGGGCGCATCTTGATTGCGTCGGTGAAGACGATGAAATGGACAAGGATGTCAGGCACAAGATCTGGGAGGTGCTACAAGAGACCCATCGAGTACGGAGTGTGAATAAGGAGGGCAGGCCTGGATCAGGGCCTGCCCAAGGAGGAGGGTAGATGAATAGCTTCATTATACCCATGGTTCCATGCCGAACACGATTGTCCATCTGGGTTCCACCTTTAAGTGAAGACCTGCCTAAGCGTTATGCAACTTCAAGCATAGCAAACACTGAAATCTGGATTCAGGAGGCATTTCGGGTGATGAGATGAGATGGATGAGATGATAAGAACTCGTTTTTATGGGGCTGGGTGATAGAGGATTTGCCATTGGGTGTCAAGATGAAAACGGGACATGATGTTGTGGACCCTCGTTCATTGGGGCGGGCCCTGGCCCAGACCGATCACCAAATCTGCATAGTCAAAATGTCACCTTTGGAACAGCTCATAGTCGCATGCCAGGGTAGGTAAACGAATCGCACCAGGGCAGACCCTGCACGTGCCTGAGATGACCTACTCATGCGGAAGAGGCCATTTCAAGAAGCAGCGTTCGGTTTGACAGGTTTCAGCTTGACCCCGTCTTCCAACTCTTCTATCACGAATTCGATCCCTGGTTCCCAGGCATGGGATTCTCGGACCCGTTTGGGTATCACAATTTGGCCTTTTTCGGACAATCGGGTGGTCTCCATTCCTTTCCCTCCTCATTCAGTAATTTGAAAAGAGGCCACGAAGCGCCCCGGCTTCCATGTCTTCACTAAACTGCGAACTCATTTACCGGAAGAACCTTGATTTCCCCGACTGACGCGGGTTTTGCCGAATCCTCATGAATGCGTAATAGATATCCCAAGACTGATGGACTGTAAATAGAAACCCCCTTACAAAGTGCTGGATTTTTGCCATGAATGATATAGTTCTTGACATCGTCCGTCAGCGCTTTAGACTCTATAACCCGGTCGAGTAAGACGTCCAATCGCCCGCTGACTCATCTGTACAAGAGGAAAGAAACGAAATTCCTCGGCCGGAACCTGAAGGACGTTTGTCTGCTATAAATCCCGAACAAGAAAGGAGTATTTTCATGGGAACGGTTTTTGACGGTTTTTCTCATTTCATGCCGAAGTCCTTTGCAGAGGAACTCTACAAGGCCCATCCAACGGATGAACTGCGTGAACTGGCATCTTTTGAATATTTCGGCCATGTCGAGGAGAGGGTGAGGATTCTGGACAAACATAAGATCGACAAGCAGATTCTCACCCTGGCCCGGCCGAGCATCTGGCTGGACCTGCCTGAGGAGATTGTGCCGGCGATGACACGCTCCGCCAATGACGCCCTGGCAGCCTCGGCCCGCGAGTTTCCGGACCGTTTTATCCCTGTGGGCTCCCTGCCCGTGCCGAGTGAAGAATTTTCAGCCGAGTTCGATCGATGTCTGGAAGACCTGGGCATGGCGGGCATTCAGGTGTTCGCCAATGTGGACGGCAAGAATCTGGATGCCCCGGAATTCCGCTGGTTCTTTGAAAAGGCCAATGATACGGAGACGCCCGTGTGGATCCATCCCCAGCTCTGGAAGGACTGGTCCACGGAGTTTGTCCTTGACAAGATATTCGGCTGGGTCTTTGATACGAGTCTTGCCATGTCGCGGCTGGTCTTCTCCGGCATCATGGAAAAGTGCCCGAACCTCAAGATCATTACCCACCACATGGGCGCCATGATTCCCCACTTCTCCGAGCGGATCAAGGGTTTTTACGATGCAGGCATTTTCCCCAGGGCAAATTTCGCTCCCCTGTCCAGGGATCCCCTCGAATACTTTAAAAGGTTCTATGCTGATACGGTCCTGAACGGTTCGGTGCACGCCTTTGAATGCGGTTATAAATTTTTCGGGCCCGATCAGATCATTTTCGCAACGGATTACCCCTTCGGGCCGGAAAAGGGTGAAGCCTGGATGGAGGGGGCATTACACCAGGTCAGGGAAATAGATCTGCCCCAGCCCGAAAAGGACCAGATCCTCGGAGGGAATCTGATGAAGCTCATCGAAAGAGGGTAAGGAGGATAAGAAATGAA
>JAZDGZ010000307.1:0-4730 GCA_043806375.1 Pseudomonadota bacterium
CTCCAGCCGTAACCACTCCCCGTTCGCCTGGCGCAACGGCGTGATGGGCAATTGCCCGGGATCGTTGTAGGGGAAAAGGGCCTGTTGCGCACCGTCCTTGTCGATCACCTGGCGGAAATAGCCTTGCTGGTAAAGCAGACCTACGCCGACCACCGGCACGCCCAGATCGCTGGCAGCCTTGAGCTGATCGCCAGCCACATTGCCAAGTCCTCCCGAATAGATCGGGAGAGCTTCGCTCAACATGAATTCCATGCTGAAATACGCGACACGGGTCAGGGGAGATTTCGAGTAGGTTTGCTGAAACCACGCCGGCGCCTCCGTCGATTGCCGCTTGACTTCGACGAGGTCATCGACCTTTTTTCGAAAGCCGGGATCGGCTAACACCCGTTCCATCCGGTCCCGCGAGACAGTCTGTAGAACGCCCCAGGGGTTATGGGTGAGATCCCATTGCGCGGGATCAAGCGCTCCCCAGACTTCGTCGGCCGCATGATTCCACGACCAGCGCATGTCCAGGGCCAGCTCGGCCAGGGAATCGAATCCTTCGACGTCCGTGGGCAAGAGACTGTAGATCGGCTTGCTGACGGGGGTTTGTTGGCTCATGGCCTCTCCTTTGAATTTGTCTTCACCGAAATCCCCGGCTGCTGCGGGGACAACGTGTTCAGGCTCAAACCCGAAGTGCTGCGCGACGATCTTCGCTGGCGCTGAGCAACGCAGGTAAATCGTAATCGACCAGATCGCCGATGCGCTCAAGCGTGATGTCAGCCGGAGGATATGTGGCGATGGCTTTGCGGTCGAGGGCGTAATGCCCCTGGCGCGGCCATACGGTCGTCAGTCGGTGATTCCAGATCTTTTTCATCGCCGCCAGAATGCGCAGCTTATCGTCCACCATAACGTAATGGCGGGCCGGATAGCGCAGTTGGACATCATCCAGCATTTGTTCTTTGTGGATGTAGATCAGCACACGGCCCTCGGCCGCTTCCCATAGTCCCGATCGTTGAACTTTCCGCGGCTGGAAGACGACGTCGCCATCGGACAGGATGACCGTTGGTCCCCAGGCTCGAACGTGCTCAAGGGCTTCGAGAGAGCCAGGGTACAACCGGTTCGCAAAGGGATAATCCACCAGAAACGATGACATCAGCAGGAGCCGCGGATCGCAAAGGTCTTCGATCCGGTAGCGCTGTAAAGCGCCCAGGTAGTCCGAGTAGCCAAACTCGGCGCGCATCTCTTCAAATATTACCCAGTACCGGTCCCGGGTTTCAGCCCCAAACTCGTGCTCAAGATGGCTCCTGAGGTCATCCTGCACGCGGTCGTTGTCGAGCAGGGTGTTGTCCACGTCAAACAGGAACACAACTTTGTTGGACGATGTCATCCGGTCGTCTCCTCAGGTTTGGGGTTGTGCCAGCCGTGAGATTCTTTCAGACTCTCTGCAAAACCCATCCGACCCTGATGCCACCTATGGCGGGCATAAGGGCCAGGGCTATCAGGTACAGGAAATGGCAAACACCCGCTTTGAGCCGTTTTCACATCTTTTTTTTCGGCGGCTCTCTCTTCAATAGCCTTGCTTGCCATAAAACTCCCGAAATGATTAAAAGAAAAAATATCACGACTTCCAAATGAGGGCTGAGTTCGGTGACCTGCACCATAAGGGAGGCCCCAATGACAGAGGAAAGTGCAATCAATGCCCAATCAAATATGACAAACAACAATACAGTGCCTACGATCCCTCCGGCGAGATAGAACAGCCAGACCAGTTCAGGCGCCTCAAGACCAAACAGATTCATAATGGTAAACGTAATATACCCCCCGGCAACAAAGCCAGCCAAGGCAATCGCTACGGCTTGGAAAAAAATGGCCAAAAGTGCCCCTATGAGCCCGAGACCTATTGCAATACCCAAAATCATCAGATCAGACTGGGTGCCCCATAATTGGTGTACATAAGTAAAGCCTGCCGCAAAGCCAACGCAACCAACAAATAGCCAGAACAGCTTACGCCCCAGTGTGAGCAAAACGACCCCTATTAGAAAATTCAATAATCCCATAGGCTAATCCTCCATGAGCCTTTATTTTTCGGCGAAACTGACCGATATCCCTCAACAAATATGGAGCCTAAGCCGTCGACACTGGATAAACAATAAGGCGAAATTGGTATTTCTTAGATAAACAGACCGTATTGTAAAGTCGATTCACTATGGTCCATGGGAGACGGAGTCCCAACAGAGGAAACCTAGATTGCCAACAAATTCGCTCATCGTCTGAAAAGAGAACCCTATGTGGTCAAAAATATCATCTCAAACTTGTTTTGGACACCAGTGAGCAAGAATATCATTTTACTTCCCCATATTATAGCGTCGTGATCCGGCTGGCAACCCCAATAGAGAAGATTCATCCCCGGCACGCAGCATAGACGGCTTACCCCATGGACTGGTCACAAAACTGTCTCTTTTGAAGCAAGAAACCCAGGCACAATAGGAACAGAATTCGTTGAAAAGGGTGGATGCCATGATCGTGAGGGTGCCCGGCAGATCTTCTCGTCCAGATGCCCCGCCGTTGTGCCGCATACATACGCCGTAGGAAAGGCCCCCCGGGTGAGGCCCGCTCGAATTTTTGAAGGAATTTCTTAGACGCACCACTAGGGAAATTCACACAGGAAAAGCCCCTGCTCTTCACTGATGCGGGCTCCGAGGTGCATGGCCAGTTCGATTTGCAGCCGGGCTTGTCTGCTCATGGGAAAAATGACATATTTGATGTTGTACTTTCTTAATCCCACCCTGTACTCCTGGAATCGTGTCGTAAGCTCCGAGGGGGAAAGATTCAGCAACTTTTCAGGAAAACGGAAATCATACTCGACTGGCAGCATCCAATCTTTGGAGGATGAGCGGGGGATGGTTTTTTCAAGATAGGTTAATCTCTTCCCATGGATGGCCTGTGGCAGGAGTTTGTAAGGTTCCGGCGTCAGATCAATAATGGCAAAATGACCGGGCTGCTGGGCCAGCCTTCTATAAACGGGGTGCACCTCCGGTTTGTAGCTCCCGACACTCATGGCGGCACTTTCAAAAAGCACCAGACCCGCAAGAATCGTTGTCACCAAGAGACGCATCCCTTTTGTTTGAATCCTACGCAAAAGGCCGCGAACGCTGAAGGCTGCGACGATTGACAGCATCAGCATGGCAAGGGGCACAAAGCGCGTTGGATCCCGCCCTGCCCGTAAGATGGGAATGTATTTGTACAGCAAAAGATAAGGCAGCGGGATATCCGTCAGCCGGGCTCCCGTCAACCGAAGATACGGTCCCAGGGCCAAGGAGAGAAAGCATAGGCCGGCGATCAACCAAAAGATACGCCCATCCCTCCGAAAACCGATCAATGAGGCGAAAGCCAGTCCCAGCGTCACGAGCCCCAATGAGGCCTCACTGCGCATGCCCCAATTTTCTGTTGTCGCCGTTTTCATATCGCCGGCAAAAGACATGGTCCGACCATAGACCGGATGAAACCGGCTGGGGGTTACAAACGAAAGCAGGGCGGGACTCCAGAATACCAATTCATCAAAATCTTGCTTAATCGCGGACTCCCCCCGGAATAAGAGCGCAACCTGTTGGGATAGCAAAGGCGCTGCGAAGAGGATGAAACATAGAGCGGCCAATGACAGCCTGCCCAGGAATTTTCGATTCATCCCTTTATGGTCACTCCGCACCTTGTACATGAACCACAGAGCTGAAAAGATCAAAAGATAAAGGGTATACTCCAATGAAGAATAATAGGATATCGCAAGCCATAGGGCGACGAATACGGCCTGGCGAACACTCGGCCTGTCATAGAATTTTAGAAGGGAGAGGATGTAAAAGGGGAGGAACTCTATGGCCAAGAGATGGAGGGAAAGCATGTTCAGGAAGTGATAAGGGATGAAGGCATAAATGAGTCCTGATATGAATCCGCAGAGCCGGCTCCCCGTCACATAGACCGCCAGCCGATAGGCGCCGAAGGCGGCAAGGACAAAGGAAAAAAAGATCACGACATTCATGGCCAATACAAGCCCTGTCACGTCTTTTACCACCAACTGAATGGGGACGGACACAAGGCCATATGTCAGGGGAAAGGCATGGAAGGCCAGCGATGTCCCTAAAGGGTGAAAGAGGAAGTCCGTCCAGTAAGGGTTCTGCAATTCTAACAGACAATACTTTGTCCACCAAAAATTCCAAAGACAGATGTAGCTGTCCTCAGGAGCATACGGAAGGGTGCTGATTTGCGTGGGAGGAAAAATGAGTGGTCCCACCAACAAAATGGAGACCCACACAAAAAGGATCAAAGCGAGCGCAGACCCCTTCCAAGACCGATCCGAGTCAGATTGGTTATTGCGCATCTTGGCTGGGGAATCTATGAGGGGTTGAGATAGCGGCGTATTTGTGGGGTACGAAGTTCTTCCCATGATCCATCAACTTCCTGACCCATGGATTTTCTTGCCGAGATCGAAACTTGACGGTCTCGTAAAAAGTCGTATCTGATGAATCTGTCATTTCGACTGCAAGGAGAAATCTTGTTCAGCGTGTTACATTGGTAAGATTTCTCGCTTAGCTCGAAATGACACCTTGTTGAGACTTTTTGCCGTGAAAATACGCTCGTAGGGGCGGAGTTTATCTCCGCCCTGCGGGCGCACGTAAAGTGCGCCCCTACATTCTTGTACGCCTTTGGCGTATTCATCCATGGGGGTGGCCGGCATCCAGGTCATGAGGGTTTAC
>JAZDGZ010000308.1:0-3735 GCA_043806375.1 Pseudomonadota bacterium
TATCTTGATCACAGGGGCAATGGCGTGGCCCGTGGTGCTTCCTCTTCCGCTGGTGAAACAGACGATTTGGGCGCCGACAGCTACCATGTGGGTGACACTGGGCACGTCCCAGCCGGGGCCATCCATCAGATAGAGCCCGGAGCCGGTGGGTTTGTCGAACCGCTCCCAGTTGTTATGAAGCACCCCTTGAATGGTTCGGGTGCCCCCTTTTCGAACAGCGCCCAGACTCTTTTCCTCGATGGTGGTAAGCCCGCCGTCCATATTGCCCTTACTCATCCAGCGGCTGTCCACGCCCATGGCCTTGATGCGTCTCTCATCGGTGTCGATCATGTTGCGGATGTCCTCGGCCACCTTTTCATTTGCCGCACGCTTTGCGAGAATCTGCTGGGTTCCCGTCATCTCCTGGGTCTCTCCGAATATGACCGACCCGCCGGCATCGATGAGCATGTCCGCGGCAACCCCGACCGCCGGGTTTGCCGCCAGACCACTGGTTGCGTCAGAACCCCCGCACTCAACGGCAAGGGTGAGTTTGGCGATCGGAAATGCTTCTCGCCTGAGTTTTCCGATTTCTTGCGACATTTTCTGGAGTATTCGGAGGCCTTTTGCGTGGGTCTTGAGCGTGCCGCCCTCCTCCTGGATCGTCAGGTTGTAGACGGGTTTCCATGTGGGCAGTATTTTTTCGAGCAATAGGGCTCCGGTCAAGGTTTCACATCCGAGCCCTACAATGAGGACGCCAGCTACATTCGGGTTGAGAGCCGTTCCCACGAGATTGTGCACAACCATATCATCGATGTCGCACCCGTGGGTCTGGGTTACGGCCACGGCCCCCTCCACCTGGGCCGCAATCTGTTTCGCGGGTTCGTAACTGCAGTCTATCGGGGCGATAACCAGCAAGTGGTTTCTTGTTCCCACAGTACCGTCCGGTCTTTCATATCCGTAGAATTCCGTCACCGAATAACCCCCTATTGGTCCGAGGTGTCCAGTCGCACACTCTTGACGTTGTGTGTGTGAACCCATCGCCCTGCCGGGATGTCCTGTGAAGCAGCACCGATCACTTCGCCATACTTGACGACGTTGACGCCTCTACCGATGTCTTTGACGGCTATCTTGTGTCCAAACGGGAGGTTTTCACTCGTCTTTGTCTGTAGGATGACGGCGCCGTCGGGGTTTAAAATTTCCAGTGCTTCCCCTTCAATAGCGTGTCCGGTGACCGTTGCCACGTTGTCTTTCTCGTCGATCTGAATTGCATTTTTCACGATATACCGAGCCCTTTTTTAAAATAATTGGGGTTCCATCAGACAATACGGTAATCTGGAACCCCTGATCATGGTGATTTTTCGATAATCATCCATTCGCTATTCAGCAAAAAAACATAGTTAAAACCTAAGCATGTGTCAATGTGAAAATCGTTTCCGTAGCCATATTAATTCCTGCGCTGAACCTCCGGCCTGGCCGGTGGTCATGACAAGGGGTGCGGGGCAAGAAAACGCGTCTCCAGAGCTTCTTTGACGGTGCCTTGAAGAAGGTCTTTTACGGTATTTTTTTTCAATGGCAGCAACCCCCGGGACAAGGCCATCCCCACAAGCAGGGGATTTGTTGCAAGGGTTGAACCGAAGCGTTTCATCCTCAGGTCGCTTGCATGGGCCAGGGGGGAAGAGATTGAGATAGCCACAGCAAGTCAACGGATAACTTGCGGCAATGGCACTAACCCGGATTTTATCCAGCTAGATCTGTAAGAAAGAATCCCCTAGCGAGCCGATGTTGCGTAGCCGGCCTTTTTCCATCCGTACAGCCCTCCTAACAGGGCCGAGACATCTGTAAATCCTTGGGAGGACATTTTCAGCGCCGCCCCGGCGCTGGTCTCTTCGGCGGGTCACGTTCAGTAGAGAACAAATTTCGTATCCTTGGCCAGTTCATTGGTGCGTGCCTCAACATCGGCAAGAAATACCGCCCCCTGAATATGTTCTTCGTCATATTCCTCGCGGCTTCGGGTATCTACTAACATCAGTTTTACGCCGGCATCCAGCAGGGCCTTGACCTCCTTTGGCGCGATGCGCGGCACTTTGTCGAGATCGGCAAGGGAAGGGCGCGCTTCGGTTGTCATGGTCTTTTGCGGAACGCTCTGACACCCCACCAAAAAGATGATAGCAAATATCAGGCACAAAAAACTTCTTCGGATCTTAGTCAATGGAAATACCCCCCTTCTATGATTTTTCAAATTTTTACCAAGAATGCTTGTCAATGATCTCGCGCGACGCTCCATATCTTACAGTCGAATTTCTACCTCCTTTTCTATCTGATGGTAAATAGGGTGAAGACCGTATTTTGGCAAGAAAAGGGATGTAATTTCTTGTCGTGTCCAGGAAGGGACCTGGAACCCTCTATGAATGAGAGAACGGCCGCCAAGGAACAAACCCAGGCGGCCGTTTTGAGAGCCCTTGGTTCCCGCATTACTGCGGGTAGATCTCTACGGCTGAGTAGATACAGACCTCAACGCAGGAGTGACATACCACGCACTTATCAGGGTCGTAGGAGACGAGCCAACTTTTCCTGTCGACGTCAAGCGCCTTTGTCGGGCAAAACGGCACACAGGCAGTGCAGCTCGTGCAGAGCTCCTTTAGATGTCGAATCTCACCGGTCAAGGGTTCGACTTCGACCCCGCTCTGTTTTAGGTAATCCAGGCCGCGTGAAATCTGTTTTTCATCACCGGTCAAATCCACGACCATCCTCCCTTGCTGGAGGGGGTCAATCGAGGCGCGCAGGATGTTGACCATCAGGTCATAATCTTTGATTAGATGATAGGTTATCGGCTCTTCCACCTTGCTTGGTGGGAACGAAAGGACCAATTTTGTCTTCGCCATGTTCTAACCCTCCTTACCTACCGAAGGACCTGGTAGGGATGCAACGGCGGTACTCAAAAGAAAATCCCCGCCCTGGATCAATTTCTTAAGATGTTCAGCCACTTCCAAGGCCTTAACATAGCTCGAAAAACAACCCGTGGGCACTTTCTTGCCGTTAAATTGGATCTGGCCGCTTTTGAGCTCCGCGTAGGAGACCTCCCCCAGTTTTGGCTCACCCTCGCCTCTCGGGTAGAAGGCGCTGTAGTCAACAATGGGCGCCTTCAGGTCTTTGTCCGAGACCGAAACGAATTGCATCATCTCCTCATCCAGGATGGGTATCGGAACACCGACAGCCAGGCTCAGGCTCACCCCATATCCGGTGTAAGAGACGGCCCTGATCCAGGCGGGGCTCATTTCCTTAAGATTTCCTATAAGCGCCAGAGTTCCGGAGCCGCTACGTGGTGTACCGTTTTCCGAACGCGGAGCATTAGGATTATGCTGGGTGCCGTACCAGGCAACGTAACCTTGAGCACCGGCGAGGAAGACTCGGGTACCGATCCCAATGGTTCGGTAAAGGGGATCATTCAGAAGGGGGGAGAGCTGGCCGGCGCTGCAGTAATTGGCATTTCCGAGCCGAGGCTTAAGCTTCCCCATATAGGTATAAATTGGCTTATCAGAAAGGTTTACAGCCACATTATAGTTCTGATAGCAGTTTCTTGGATTGAAGAGGATGGCCTCGTTCATATCCTCGAGTCCGACCATCTTCTCACGCCTTTTCTTGGGGTAGCAGTCCGTCCCGTAACCGCCGCCAGAGAGCATGACCTTCTTGTTTGAAACCAGCTCTTCGATCACATGGGCCCCACCGTACTTGAACTTGCCCGGATAGGTGCTGTTC
>JAZDGZ010000309.1:0-3863 GCA_043806375.1 Pseudomonadota bacterium
AGGGACCCACCATGAGCAATCCAAAAACGAATTTCTTTTCCGCAGCCTTCGCCCCCCCGGGCATGGCCGCCGACATGAAAACAAAGACCAGAACCAGACAAATAATTCCCAGCAATTTACGCCACATAAGCCTACCTCCTCCATGATATTTGTGCGATATTTCCACAGGGTGTTGATTAGATCGCATATAGGGTATACAGGTTTTGGTGTCAAGGTTCTTGTCCCCCCCTCCCCTTACCCCGTCTTCCCTGCCCCCAATGCCTTCAGCTTAGCCTCCGCTATACCCACGAAGGCCTGATTGAGAGAGCTCAGGAACCCCTTTTCCTTGCCTTCGATATAGAACCTGAGGACTGCGTCCGTCCCTGATGCCCTCAGCTCGAACCAGAGGTTGCCGAAGTCGATGTAGGTGCCGTCACCGGCCCAGAAGACCCTCTTGATTTCGGGAATAGCGACTCCATTCCCCACGAGTTCCTGCAGCGCCCTTCGGGCCTCCCTCGGCGATCGCGTGGTGGTCAAGGATCTGAAGGTTTCCACCATATAATCTTTGGCCTCATTGCCGATCGCCTTGGCCCTCTCCCGCGCCTCTCCTGTGAGGGACTCTTCAAAAAGCTTCTTGTCGATTCTGTCGTAATATCTGTACTGGATATCGTATTCCCTGATCTTCTCCACGTAGAGGGAGGCATAAGACTTCTTTTCCAGGTGGAGCTTGCTCATGACGCCCAGGTTCATCATGGCCAGCTGCATGGCGTCTTTTTCTTTGAGGGCGAGACTCCGTCTGCGGCCCCCCCTGCTGACGGTCCACCCGGAGCCTCCCATGGCCGCCCCGCCCGACTCTTCGGCCATGATCAGGATTCGCGGTTTCCGGCCAAGGTCGACCTCTTTGCCCGTCGCATCCCTTAGAATGACCTCTCCGCCCCAATCGAGCTGCCGCTCCACCTCTTTGACCATGTCTCCGAAGTATTTGAACCCCACGGGCGTCTGAAAGACCCTCAACGCGGTCCCGGCTTTTCTAAATTCGTCGGCGTATCTTCGGTTGAAGACCCGGGCGAGTTCGCCGATCGACCTGGAGGTGGGATAGGTGGTGCCGATCACATGATCATACTTGAAGAGGTCGCCGCTCCCGGCCATCATCTCCAGCTTAAGGGCCGTGATGACGAAGTAGATCTGGCTGGGCTTGAAGTAGACCACGCATCTCCCGCTCCCTGCCACCCTCTCTACCTCGAGGCCGATCTCCTCCGCCCCGTCGCCTTCGGAGGCATCGGCAATGGTCACGATGTTGTATCGGTCGCCGTCCGGGTCCCAGATAAATCCGAAATGGATCTCTCCTGCCAGCAGCCCTTCCTTGAGCCCGATATTTCTGTAGATGACCGCCTTCGTGGGGTCGCATCCGTAGTTCTCGCCGTCCCTTTCTCCCACCCGATGGAAATCATCCCGCTTTTCCCAGTGCATATAACTGATCATGCCCTTGGGGCCGGTTGTGATCCCGAAATGTTCGAATATGGGGACCGAGTTTTCATACATGCTTCCGCCCACCGTGGAAGCGCCTACCTTCATCCCCGCCTTCTGGGCCTCATGGATCAGGCGAAAGGCCTCCTCGGGGATGATGTCTCTAAGGTATTCCGCATAGGCCGCCATATAATGGAAATCCCTTTTGATCTTTGCGGAACCGACCGGACTGAGTGCCATGGTGAGGCCGGCCTTTGCCGCCTCTTTCCCGATTGTCTGAACCTCCTCCCTGATCTCCTCGGCCATATCGAGGAGCTGCATGCCCTTGTCGTCCACGGGCTTGAAACCCTGTTTGAAGTTCTGGGAGTGGCTGGCGGTGATGTTGGCCCCGCCGTCCAGTTCGTTGTGGAAGACCCCGAACGAGGTGGCCCAGATAGGCGTTGTCTCCTGATCCGCATGAAGATGGACGCTGATGCCATGGAATGCAAAGATGCGGCCCAGGAGTTCGATGACCAGGGATGTGTACCTCCGCACCTCACCCCCCAGATGGATGGACGAAAGCCCTTTCCGGTCATAGACCCGCGCAACGGCCTCCCCGAGGATCATGATGCTATGGGCATTATACGGGGCATCGGTGGAAAAGAAGTTTTCCATGTTCATCGTGTCCCTGTACCCTGCGGTACCCAGCTTGAACTCGCCGATCCATCGTAGGAGACCGTGTTCTTCAAGAAAACGCTTTGAATAGGTGATTCTCACCTCGCGATCGCGCGGAATAACGATATTGGGGTCCTTCTCCACCATGATCTCAACAACGGCATCCGGATCTTCCTGCAATGAAGCCCCCTTCTCCTCTTCAGTCATAGAATCTTCCATTTCGCCGGCATCCCTCTCCACAAAACTTGAGCCTTGCCCGCATTTTACTTTTTCGTCATTCCGGGCTTGACTGAGCCTGCCCCGTACTTGTCGAAGATCCCGCACCGGGGATACGGGGGAATCCAGTCACGCGCCTCTGGATTCCCGTTTTCGAGGCTGTGTCGCAATGTCATTTCGAGCCCACGATTGAACAGGGGCGAGAAATCTTGATTTTGCATGTGGCTGGATTTTAAGATTTCTCCCTTCGGTCGAAATGACAGGAGACAAGCACACGTGGCATTGCGACACAGTTTTTTTCACGGGAATGACGGTCTTGAATTTGATGTAAAGACGGTTGGACGCATTGCATTACTACGTGCGTAGGTCACAGAAAAAAGAGAACGAAACCCTCTGTGATTCAATCAGCCCTTTCTGGAATGACCTTATGATAAGGCCCCCAAAAGCTCAACTCATTTTTTGCCATGCCGGGGACGAGGGGCTTTTGTCCCTGCCCCTTGACGTCACTTTGCCGATTGGGATAGGATGACTCACACCTTTCAGCCAAAACCTCTATGACCGTCACGAAGCAGGCAGGCTGCCATGGAAGAGAGAACCCCGGATAAAAATAAGTCGCAAGCCGCGTTTCTTTTCCGCGACCTTCACCCGAATGTGTTCATGGGTACGGCGAGCGACCGTTATTCAGGATGGATCGGACAGATCTACTCAAGGGAGCAATACGGGGACAGGATCTCGAAAAGATCCAAGACTGTGGGCGGCCGGACGGTTACGGAAGAGGTATTGCCCGTCGAAAGCGTTGAAGAATACTTCCGGCACTTTTCGGTCCTTGAACTGGATTTCACCTTTTACAGCCTGCTCCTGGATCAGAATCTCAAGCCCACTTCCACCTACCGAGTCCTCGAGACCTACAGAAAATACCTGGGTAAAATGGATCGCCTCATCCTCAAGGTCCCCCAGGTCGTTTTTGCCCAGAAGATCACGCGCGGAGGCAAGTTCCAGCAAAACCCGGATTACCTCAACCCCGAGATCTTTACCCGCCGGTTCTACGAACCTGCGAAAGAACTCCTGGGTTCCGCCATCACCGGATTCATCTTTGAACAGGAATACCAGCTCAAGAGAGAAAGGACCCCGCCGGATGCATTCGCGCGGGTCCTGCAGGGCTTCTTCCGGAAGATCCCTGAGGATGAGAGGTACCATATCGAGGTCAGAACAGAGACGCTTCTTTCGGTCCCCTATTTTCAATTGCTTGCGCAACAGGGCATTGGCCAGGTCCTGTCCCACTGGACCTGGCTCCCTCCCCTTCGAAAGCAGTTCATCAAAGGCGCCCAGAGGTTCCTCAACGCGGGCAAGCATTGCGTCATCAGGCTCATGACCCCCAGCGGCATGCGATACGAGGAGGCCTACCACAAGGCCTTCCCCTTTGACAAGCTGGTAGACGGCATGATGAGCCCCAACATGGTGGACGAGGCCGCAGAGATTATGCAGGAAGCAACCCGAAGAGGCGTGAACGTTGACGTGGTGATCAATAACCGGGCAGGCGGAAATGC
>JAZDGZ010000310.1:0-6303 GCA_043806375.1 Pseudomonadota bacterium
AATCCCCTGTTGACCAAGGTGACCCCCGGACTTCAACTCAACAAGAGGGGATACATTATCGCAGACCCTGAGACGGGCAAGACGACCAAGAAAGGCGTCTGGGCAGGTGGGGATATTGTCACCGGCTCGGCCACCGTCATCCTGGCCATGGGCGCCGGAAGAAAGGCATCCGAGTCGATGCACCAATACCTGACCTTGGGTTGGTAGACAGGTTTCAAATCCCATGATTTCCATGGTGGATTCTCTTATCGCAGGGTTGGGTAGGGCTGTGGTCTCCAGGTGCTATCGGAAAGTCCACGGAGTTGAGGGGCATGGAGTAAGACCTGACCCGGGGCGACCCCGATGTTACAGCCTTCCTTTCAAGCCCTTGTGGGCCGTCGGTAAATGAAGTCGGAGGAGAGGCCAATATTGCCTATGTGGCCTTCACGCGGGCGATACGAGACCTCTTCTTCCCAACCATAAAAGGCTCATTTCGGGGCCGAAAAAGCGCTTATAAGCCCGATTTGGGGCTCCTTCTTTAACCCAACTTCCGCACTCTTTTGACAGAAACCTTGTATTTACAATGGGTTGATATTTCTTGAGTCACTATTTGGGGCCTCTCGATGCCATGTCTTGACCGGCTTCATGACCTCAGATGGAATCTGAAGGACCTTGTAGATATCTCTGTGCTGGGGCTCTGGGGTGCTTCCTTTTCGGATTCTCAGAACCATCCCGTTTTGTGTCGGCAGAACGACCGTGGCCACCTGGTGCGTGCTGAGCGCTTGACGCAGACTCCACCACGACGTGTGAATCCCCTGATCCAGAAATCTCTTCTCGATAGCGACAAGCAGGTGATACGCAAGGACGCATAGGAAGATGTGGGTCTGGGTCCGATTCTTAAGATGATGGAAAATCGGACGTTCCATCAGAGGACTCTTCATGGAGCGGAACGCACTCTCTACCCTTGTCAAAAGAATGTAGGTGCGCCAGATCTCATCGGCTGTCAAGTCGCGGCGGTCCGTCTTCAACACGTAGCTGCCGTCCAGTTTCACGGCAACGGCCTTTTTCTCGACCTCCTCTTGCCAGAAAAGATTGCCGCCCTCAGCGTCGTATTCGATCCGGTAATAGCGCGCCACACGTGGATAGCGCTCCTTGAGTCGGCCAATCGCCTGCTGGATCTTCTCTGCTTTCTTCAAATGCCCTTTCTCCACCCTCATCTTCAATCGCTCAAGATCCACCATCAACCGCCCTTCGTGTTTCACCCGGATGGCTCTATCCTTCTCCTCCCGGCCCTCACTCAGGCAAAGAATGTAGACTTCGTTTCCTTTCTGCCGGCGCTTGATCTGTAACCGTGATTTCTTCTGAAACGGATTGCGTGGTGATGGCTTCCGAATCACTTCTTCCCAGTCCTGCTCTTGCTCAAAATCATCCAACCACTCGTTGCGTTCCGGCTGTCGCCCTGCCACAATGTAGTGCAGGCCGTGCGCACGGATTTGACGGAGATTGTCCTCATAGGCCATCCCACGATCCACTACCACAGTCGATCCCGGTTTCCTCCCCGTTCGTTTCTCCAAAATCTCGATCATCTCTTCAACCGTGCTTCGGTCCTGACGGTTACCCTCGAAGATCTCATGGGCTTTCGGAAAACCATCTCGATCCAGCACCAGCCCTACCAAGACTTGCTTACAGTCAGGCCGCTTGTCGCGTGAGTAGCCTCGTTTCGCCTGCGGGTTGGCTTCGGCTTGGCCTTCGAAGTAGGTCGAAGTCAAATCGTACAAGTACAGCGTCTCATCCAGATTGAACAGCGTCTTCTCTCGTTCGGCAAGCTCTGTCTCAATCTGTTCTCGATTCGGATGCAACCTGTCCAGATTGCGGTAAAGCGCATCCTCGCTCAGTTCGGAGAAATCTTCCCCCAGAATATCCCCCAAGGCTGTTCGGCGAATCCAATCCGGCATGGCAAGTTCCGAGAGGGGGAAAACCAATCGGTTTAAGGTCATCGCTTCGCTCAGGGTGCAAGCACGTTCCGTGAGCCCCGCGTCAAGGAGGATCTTGTCCAACCCCAACTGTTGCCATATCTGATGGCCAACATGCACCGGGCCGGCTTCCCGATGCTTTTCCGTCTCGACCCGATCCACATCAACGATAACGAGCGAACTTTCTTTGCCAGAACCTTTGTGTGCTCGGCGACCTTTGCGCACCCTGTCAAGAAGAGGTTCGATCTTCCCTTCCGACCCTTCAAGGCAGAGCTGCCCCTGCAAGGCCGATTCCATCTTGTGAGCCAGAGAAAGCCACTCTTCAGGTGGAGCAGGCTCAAGACTGCCAAGGGAGCAGATGCTGCGTTGTCGGGGTCCCTTTGGGGTGAGAACAGACTCCACCAGCAGGTGATTGGTGTAGGTTTTGCCTTTATAAACCCGTTTGGTCTTTCGGATATACATTGGCCACTACAATACACCATAGAAAGGCCTTATGTCAAGCATTATATCAATATTATTAGTCACTATTTATGCTATGAAAAAGCTCCCACCTTGAAAACAAAGGGCTTTTTGACCCCAACACCCAAAATTATCCCGAAATCGCTTCGTAGAGTGCGGAAGTTGGGCTAACAAGTGATCCATTACAATCCTGACAGGACCCTTTCTCCAAGAGGGCTTTCCCTTAACCTGGGCCGCTTTTTCTGCAACGATGGGGTTAACCTTGACCGCCCATGCGCCTTCTGTGATAGAGTGTCCCGTGGAGGATTGAACTATGCTAGACCAAGAAGAGCTGACGGCTCCCGACCAGATCATCGGGACCATCTCAAACCGGGATAAACCCGAACAAGCGGTCGCCATCAAATACCTGCGACGCGAAAGCGCCTTTGTGACATCCGGGCTCAAGACCTACTTTGGCATGAAAGAGATCCTCGTGCCCGTCCACCTGGTGGCTATCGACCTCCAACTCGTTGGAACCATTCTTTCCGCCATCCTGGAGAAGATCTCCCACGCCCATGAGATGGATGTCCCTTTTCACTATGTCCCCGGCTTTGAGGTCATGGGAAAGGTCTATAGCATCACAGAATATGGGGAATTCATGAAACTGGAGGGGGCCTCGGACGCCTCTTCTTCCTGAAGGGCCGGCGACTATTTCTTTGCCTTCAGGGCGAAATTCTGCTCATAGGTGCCTTCGCCCGATATGGCAACCTCAGCCTTTTCCTTCTGATAGCCTTTGGCCTCCACTTTCAGCTTCCACTGGCCGTCACTGAGATTGATGATCTCGTAATACCCCGAACCGTTTGTTTCGGTGCTATCCTTGTCGTGGCCCTTGCAGCGAATCCTGGCCTTTTTGATGGGGTTGCCCGTGCTTTCGTCCATGACGACGCCATAGATGGCTACGAGATTGGGAGGGGGGCCCCCATGGTACTCGTCCGATCCTATCAACGTCGATCGGCTTTCGGCCGCCTCTTTGGCCTGGTACATGCGCGTATGTCCCTCGAAAATGACCCCTTCATCGATCACCACGGCAGGGGCCTGAATGTTACCGAAGACCTTCCCGGGAGAGTGGATATCGACCCTCTGATCGGCAATGATATTCCCATGAACCTCCCCGCTTATGGCGATATAAGAGACATGGATGTCGGCCTCGATCATGCCTTCCTCCCCGACGATCAGGTTCCCTTTGGCCGATATCTCTCCTTTGAAATGACCGTCAATCCGGATGGCCCCGTGGAACTTTAACTTTCCTTCGAATGTCGTGTCCTTCCCCAAAAAGGTGACCACCTTCTCTGTCTTGTTCATTTGGCAGGCCCTCTCAACTTTAGTGGAAGTGAATCTCGCCCTTTCCCTCAAGGGAAGGATCATCGATCGCTTTCTGTTTAATAACTGTAACCAGGCCTTTATACCCCGGCTTCCTTCTTATTGCAAGCCCTTCCGCCTGGCTCACGGGCCGGGTTCTGCTTGCGGCTCCGACCCCAGCCCATTGCTTCGATTCTTGATGCTGTGGGCCAGCGAGCAGAGGACAGGAACCACGACCAGGGTGAGCAGCGTGGCCACCCCCAGGCCGAAGATCACGGCGACAGCCATCGGGCCCCACCACTGGGAAGACTCGCCGCCGATATCCCAGGCGAGCTTGCTAAAATCGTAGCTGACCCCGGTGGCCATGGGAAGGAGTCCCAGGATCGTGGTGATTGCCGTCAACATCACCGGCCGGAACCGCACCAGCCCGGCACGCAGGAGGGCATCCCGGGAGGAGCTTCCCTTTGACAGAAGCTGGTTATAGTAATCGATCAAAACGATGGCGTTGTTCACGACGACCCCGGCGAGACTGATCACGCCGATGCCTGTCATGATGATCCCGAAGGCCGTGCCTGTAACCAGGAGACCGAAGAAAACCCCGATAAGGGAGAGGAGGACCGAGGTGAGGATGATCAGGGGCGTTGCAAAGGAGTTGAACTGGGTCAGGAGGATGATCAGGATGATGAAAAGGGCCGATACAAAGGCCTTGCTTAAGAAGGCCTGAGCCTTGGCCTGCTCCTTCTGCTCGCCGGTGAAGCTGTAGGAATACCCCCTGGGCCATGTGACATCTTGACGGAGCCTGCCCTCGATTTCCTGTATGACGTCGTTTGCCAGTCTGTCCTGAACATCCCCCGAAATAGTCACCACCCGTTTTTGATCAAGCCGCTGGATGGCCCCCACGCCGCTCGTCAGCGAGACCTCTGCCAGACTTGTCAAGGGGATCGGTTCCCCCCGCGGGCCGGACACGGTGATGCGCTTGAGGCTCTCCACGGACCGGCGATCCCGCTCCGGGAGCCGCGCCAGGATGTCATACTCTTCCTTTCCTTCGCGGTAGACCCCGACCTTCACGCCGTTGATTGCCGCCTTTACGGTGTAAGCGATAGTGTAGGTATCGAGGCCCATCAGGGCCGCCTTTTCCTTGTCTACCCGGACACGGATCTCCGGCTTGCCCTTGACAAAGTTATCCTTCAGATCCACAAGGCCGGGGATGTCTTTTATCCTGCCTCTTATGCGCGCCGCCAGGTCTCCGAGGACCAGGATGTCCGCTCCCGAGATCTCCAAATTCACCGGCGGGCCCGTGGGCGGGCCTTCCTTCTCCTTTTCCACCTGCGCTTCAGCCCCCTTCACCGTCTTGAGAATCTTCTCCCTGACCTCCTCCACAATCCCGCTGGAGGGTCTGGTGCGGTCGTGAAAATTTTTGAAATCCAGGGCTACGCGGTTGATGTGGGTCCCTGTGCCGCCCTGGGAAAAGGGGTCGCCGCCCACCGAACCGATGTTTGAAATGACGTACCGGATGTCCTCATATCCGGAGACGATCCGCTCCACATCAGAGACCAATTTGTCGGAGGCATCGAGGTTCGTCCCTTCAGGCGCCTTGATGTGGACGTAGGCTCGCTTGGGCTCCGTCTCCGGAAAAAACTCCGTGCCTTTGCCGAACATAACGAAGCTCGCGACGGACATCACGAGGAGCGCAAAGGCCGACAGGACCACGATCAGCCGGTGGTTCAGGGACCAGGTCAGCAGACGCAGGTACCCTCTCTTGATCAAGGGCTCCCGGCCCGGGTTGTTTCCCGTTACGGCAAGGGGCTTGACCCTCTGATAGCGGGCAGAGAGGACGGGGTTGATCACCAGGGCCACAAAGAGGGAGGCGGAAAGGGCCAGGATGAGGGTTTCCGGCAGGTATCCCAGGAACTCGCCCATGATTCCCGGCCAGAAGAGCATGGGAGCAAAGGCGCCCAACGTGGTCAGGGTTGAGGTGATCACAGGCCAGGCGACCTGGTCGGTGCCGATCAGGGCCGCCTCCTCTCGGGATTCACCCTGCTGCATATGACGATAGATGTTCTCCACGATGACGATGCCGTTATCCACCAGCATGCCCAGGGCGAGGATCAGGGAAAAGAGGACGACCATATTTAAGGTCACGCCGAGTCCGGTGAGCAGGGCAAAGGTGATGAACATGGAATAGGGAATGGCCAGGGCCACAAAGACCGCTGACTGGCCTCCGATGAAGACGAAGATGACGGCCAGAACCAGAATGAGCCCGGAGAGGATATTGTTTTCCAGGTCCGAGACCATGAGGCGCACATCATCGGACATGTCTGACGTGAGGTCTATCTTGAGGGAAGGGGGCATCTGGGGCCTCAGATCGTTGACGGCCTTCTTCACCTCGTCCGTGACGCGGACGATATTCTCTCCGCTCCGCTTCTGAACGGCCAGGGTGACGCTCATCTCCCCGTTGATGCGGCTCCGCGTCAGGGGATCTTTGTAGCTGTCACGGATAAAGGCCACATCCCTTAAGTAGACGGATTTGCCGTCCCGCACAAAGGCAACGATA
>JAZDGZ010000311.1:0-5182 GCA_043806375.1 Pseudomonadota bacterium
GCAGCTTGGGGCCACATTGCCCGCTGATCGGCGGGACCGCGAGACGAAACAGGAGACCTGACACTTGGTGGAGGTCCGCCGCCTCAGGATGATCCGGGAGACGCGAATTGCCGCACATCTTTGTTGATGCGGGCGCCTGTCCCGTGAAGCAGGAAATCTATCGAGTAGCCAAGCGTCACGTCAAGGCGTCTCCGGTTGACTTGTCTTGACAGTTTTCGGACATGAACGACAAGAGGACGCCATTAAGGATAGGGTGTGAGGGTCCGATTGCGATATAGCGAACCGTGCGCCATTGTCGGAGTCTTTGAGGACGAAATGATTGCTTGACATCCATCGACCTGCGTAAGGATAGAATCGAACCAGAGAAGGTTATGCCAATAGGTCACACGGTCTCCCCTTTTTCACGCACCGAGTCTTCGCACCCCCTCGTGGTGTAGGTACCCCCAGCAAATGAATCACAACGTCCCGCGATCAAGGTTGTTTTTTCCTGTGACCTTTGCCTCACCGAGAACGTATATGAATTATTAATATTCGCAAATCACTAAAGGAGGTTGAACATGAAAAGAGGACACGGGATTGTGGTTGCCACGATGATAGTCAGCCTAGCCGCTTACATTATGGCTTGAGCCACGAATGGTCCTTGTCATATGAAGCACATGGAGGTGCCTTGAAGATGAAAAAGACGATCGACGTTTCTTTCCCTGCCGGAAAGAGAGTGGACGCAAAAATCGAGAACATGATTGTGCGGACGGATCAATCCGTCGAAAACGGGGGCACAGGGACTGCGCCCGAACCTTTCCAGCTCTTCCTGGCATCCATAGCGAGCTGCGCAGGAATCTATTCCCTGGAGTTTTGCCGGGCGCGAGAGGTGCCCACAGAAGGCATGACGCTGACCCTGACTTATGAGATGGATGAAAAGAATCAGGTCTGCGAGAGACTGAATATTGATCTAAAACTCCCGGCAAGTTTTCCTGAGAAGTACAAGAAAGCCGTGGTGAGGGTCATGGGCCTGTGCAGTGTCAAAAAGCACATTCTGAAGCCCCCTGAATTCCTCATTACGGCGAGTTAGCGCAGGGGTCCCCTTCATCCTTGATCAGGTTCGTTCTCCGGGACTGTGGTGCGAAAGTAAGAGAGGCTCCCCACAAACAGTGGTCAAAGATCGCTGAACAATTCTTGGACACCGCGAAGATGTGTCATCTTGCCACTATCTGACCATGGGAATTGGGATAGGAAATCAGATTTAGACCAACAGGATCCTGGCGTCGACGATCATGTACCCCTCTCCCCGGGGCAGCACCTTCACGGGATTAAAATCCAATTCAGCAATCTGCGGTATGTCCTCAACCAGGGCCGAGAGTCTGAGAAGAAGATCCTCTAAAGCCTCGGTGTCGCTGGGAGGCGATCCTCTGAAACCATCAAAGAGCTTTGCCATTTTGATGGCGCCTATCAATTCCTTGGCATCCAAATCGGTGAGGGGGTGCAGCCGGACGGCCACATCTTTCGCCATTTCAGCGAAGATCCCCCCGAGGCCGAACATGATCAGGGACCCGAAGGACGGGTCTTGTGTGACCCCCACGATAGCCTCTATGCCTTCCTTGACCATGGGTTGCAGAACAACCCCTTCCATTTCATTTTCTCGACCTATTTCTGCAAGCTTTCGCCTGATGTCCCCGTAGGCCCTTTCAACCTCATCTTCCGATTTAAGGTCCAGTTTCACGCCCTCATAATCCGTCTTGTGAGTAATGGTGGAGGAGGCCAGCTTAAGGGCGAGGGGAAATCCGATTCGGGAGGCGGCTCCCCTTGCTTCCGCCGCTGTTTTGACCATCAGGGTCTTTGCAAAACGAATCTTATAGCAATCAAGCAGCTCAGCCGTCTCAGGCGGTGAAAGCCAGAGGGGTCTTTCCGCCTTTCGGGTCATTGCCGACTCAATGATGTTTCGCGCCCTGGCCTGCTTGAGGCCAGGGATTTTTCGCGTCACGCCTTTAGGCTTTCTCAACCATTCGCTGTATCGAACTGCTCTCGCCAAGGCCGAGACGGCATCCTCGGGAAAAGGATAGCATGGCACGAATTTACCGCCCTTCCCCAGCCTTTTCCCGAGACCGTGCTGGCCAAGGATGCAGGACAGTAGTGGTTTTTTGTGCCGCTGGAAAACAGGGGCCACCTGCCTTATGGCATCTTCTATGATCTTTGAGTCCACCACCGTGGGGGGGACAAATATGGCAATGACGGCATCATTTTCAGCATCACCGGCCAAAACCTTCAGGATCCGTTGAAATTCCCTCTCCGAGGCACCGGCGGTCATGTCCAGGGGATTTCGGACCGGAATATCCCGTTCAACGACCTCCTTCAGCTGTTTTGTCGTTTCAGCAGAAAAATCCGCCAGCGCAAGGCCGTGGTATTCACAGGCATCAGCAGCAAGGATGCCCGGCCCCCCTCCGTTTGTGACTATGACCACCCTTTTGCCTTTCGGCAAGGGCTGGTTGGAGAGCAGGGCGGCCACATCGAAAAGCTCGGCCAGCATATTCACCCGAATGATACCCGCCTGTCCGAAGAGGGCTTCCGAAGCTATCTCCGGAGTGGCCAGGGCTCCTGTGTGGGACGAGGCAGCACGGGAACCTGCAATGGTTCTGCCGCTCTTGACTGCGACAATGGGCTTGGAGGCCGACAACCTTCTGGCAATACGAACAAATTCCCGTGGATTTCCGAAGGATTCCAGGTAGAGCAAAATGACATCGGTCGCTTCATCGTGCTCCCAGTACTGGAGCAGATCATTTGCTGAAATATCGGCACGGTTTCCCACGCTCACAAAGCTTGAGATTCCCATGTTGAGATTTTTTGCGTAGTCCAGAATGGCCACCCCCAGGGCGCCGCTCTGGGAGAGGAATGCAATATTTCCCGGCGGCGGGTAGCTTTGCGAGAAGGTGCCATTGAGACTGATATCGGGGGCGGTGTTGATCACCCCCATGCAGTTCGGACCCACCAGCCGCATGCCGTGACCCAATATGATTTCCCTCAGTTCCATTTCTCGAGTCGCCCCTTCAGCATCCCTTTCCTTGAACCCGTCCGAGATAACTACCAAAGACCGAACCCCTTTGCGGCCGCATTCATCAGCCACCCTGGCTACCAGCGGAGCCGGGACCACGATCATCGCCAGGTCCACATGGCCGGGCACGTCAAGTACTGAAGGATAGGCCTTAACGGACATGACCGAATCTGCATTCGGGTTCACGGGATATAGAACCCCTGAAAATCCGTTTTGCATGATACACTGGTAAATGACCTGCCCGATGCTGCCGGGCTTCCTCGATGCACCGATAACGGCTATTGATCGCGGGGACAAAAGATACCTCAATGAGGTGAGCGTGGAAGAGCGCTCTCTTGCCTCCTCCTTTCTGACCACTTTTCTGGTCCGGGATATGGGAAATTCTAAATGATGTACGCCTCGCTCGAGCGTACTGGTCACGTGGAAGCCGTAATCCGTGAAAACGGTCATCATATCCCTGTTTTCGTCCAGGACGTCCGCTTCAAACTTACGAATGCCATTATCTCGCGCCACCTCAGCCAGCCACTCAACGAGCTTTGTGCCGATCCCTTTTCCCTGGTATGCATCTTCAACGACGAAGGCCACTTCTGCGGCGTGCTTATCGGGCAACCGATGGTACCTTCCGATGGCCACGATCTTTTCCGTCTGCCCGGCGATCGTTTCCGCGACAAAAGCAAAGGCATTGACATAATCGACCGTGCAGAAGCGAAGGGCCTCTTCAGGGCCTAACCTGGGCAGGGAATGGAATCGCCGGTATTTCGTGCGGTCGCTTAGCCGGGACACAAAAGAAAGCCAGCGCTCCGTGTCGTCCCTCCTGATCGGCCTGATAAGAATCCTTGAACCATCCTTGAGAAGCACCTCTGTTTCATATTGTATCGGATAGCCCGCCTCAGTTTTACCTGTCATTTCGACCACACCTTCCAGATCTGAGTTAAAAACTTGTGAAACCCCACTGATAAAGACTAGAGGGGTTTTTACCAAAAAACAAGTCCTATCTGTGTGGGGTAGGCGTTTGAATGCCCACCCCACCTGAAATCCCGGGTGGGTTTTTTGTTGGATGCCCTGCGAGGTCACTGCCTGGCAGGGTTTTTTGTTGGAGTCGTCGATTATGGCCGGCAGTATTGCGCTGATTATTCTCTTGGGATTAAGCGGGGATTACCTGTTTCGCCGGATGAAATTGCCGGGTCTTGTGGGGATGTTGATTGTGGGCATTCTCATCGGCCCCTATCTGCTCAACCTCATCTATCCTGAAATGATGACCGTTTCAGGGGATTTCAGAAAGATCGCCCTATATGTTCAAGGAACTCAGGGGAAGCCTGGGACTGCCCAGGGTGGGAGAGCGGGTCAGGAGCAAAGACTTTGACACGGTCTGGAAGGTGATCGAAGAAAAGGAGACCTGGATAGAAGACCCGACCGAGCCCGGCAAGGAGCAGGCATTATCCCGACTCCTGCCCGCCATCCATCTCCGTTACTGGAAGAAAGAGACGAGCAACGGCCCGGGAACGGGTAAGACCCTTTCTTATCGGTACAGCCATAAGGAGCCTTCCTTCAAAGACCACTGGGAGATCCTTTACGATTGGTGAGCGGCCTTCCTGACCGGTTGATCGCCTCTCCAGGCTTTATCCTATCCATGCCGTAATGCGGGAAGGCCGTATGCGGATCCCTTGCGTCCTTGACACGCAAGGGAGGATTCGGTATACTCGGCCCCAGTAAAAGAAACCTCGTATCATCCATCATCCAGATCGGAATTTTTCAGGGCCATAAGTCTCAAATTCAGTCCTGTTCATTCCGCAAGTAAATCTTCAAAGTGATACTCCCATGGGCAATGCCAGCACCCCCAATCTCGCAGTTTGAGAGAATTCAAGGGTGTGCCTTCGGCTTCATGAGCCCCGCCAGGTAACCCAAAACAAAGGAAAGGAGGATGCCATGAGCAAAAGCCAAAAGCTTCACCCGGCTATTCATGAACTCAAAGAGGGCTTGAGCAAGGGAAAGCTCTCTCGTCGGGAATTCCTGAGATATGCTACCCTACTGGGAATGTCCGCTGCAGCGGCAAGTCAGATGTCGGGTTTGATGTGGCCAAGGAAGGCCTTTGGGGCAGGGATCGAGCGGGGAGGCATACTGAAAGTCGCCGGCCCGGTT
>JAZDGZ010000312.1:0-2297 GCA_043806375.1 Pseudomonadota bacterium
CCTCCATCGCCAGCGGGTCTTTTAAAACGAAAGGCATGGTCATCATCCCTTGCTCCATGAAAACCCTCTCGGCCGTTGCCTACTCCTTTAACACCAACCTGTTGATCCGGGCCGCCGATGTGGTCCTGAAGGAGCGGAGGCAGCTGGTCCTCGTGGTTCGGGAGATGCCGCTGCACAGAGGTCATCTCGAATCGATGTTGAAGGTCCACGAAATGGGGGGAATCATTTTACCCCCCATGCTCACCTTTTACCAGAAGCCCAAAAATCTGGAAGAAATGATCGACTACGTGATTGGTAAGGTCTTGGATTCCTTGGACATCGGTCACAACCTGTACAGGAGGTGGGGTGAAAAATAGCCCCGGGCTACGCCCGGGCTAAGACACGGCCACGGATGGCTAACCTGTTTTAACCACAGCAAAAATTTTATTAGCCCTGATCTCTTGTAATGTGCCGGTTCGGTCAAATGAACCCAAATCCCGATATAGAAAAGGAAACCGCTTGCCCCTCGTGTCATTGCGAGCACCTGAAAGGTGCGCGGCAATCTCATTGAAAACGGCAAGATTGCTTCGGTTCCCTCGCAAAGACAATTCCCTAAATCGGGATTTGGGACGAAGAAAACACTTGACAAAAGAAATCAATTGGAATAAGATTCCTAAACCTATGGGTTGTGAGGACTATCTTACCCTGAAAGGAGGTGACGGAGGAAAATTTGGTTCCATACTGAAAGGAGGTGATAGGGCAGAACGTGTTTTCAATCTGTCACTGTTGTTTGTTGGATGTAAGTGAATTGTGTAGGTTACGCTGAAAAAAATGATCGTGGTTCACGATTCACAAACTCATTTGAGGAGGATAAGAGATGAAAAAATGTATTGGTTTGATTCTGTTCGGGCTGTTGATCGTGGCCTTCAGTGCCCCGGTCTATGCCGTTGACTGGAAGGCGTCAGGGTATCTCGACACAAACTATTTTTACTACAAGAACATCTTTAAAGGGAACCAGATCTATGGCAACCATAAGGGAACCGACGGCAATGCCATGGGCGACGACAGGCACTGGAATAAGACCGGTCAGTATTTCAACACCCGGGGTCGGTTAAAAATTGATGCAGGCATAGGGAAAGACGTCACCGGAACGATGTTCTTCGAAATGGACTCCGCCCGGTGGGGCGAAGTTGTAGGCGGAAAAGATCAAGTAGGCAAGTGGACGGCTGACCAGGCCGCCGTAGAGGTGAAGAACCTGTATCTCGATTTCGGTATTCCTTATGTTGGAATCCCGGTCCCGATGACCGCGCGGATTGGAATTCAACCCCTGTCTGTCCGGTCCGAGATGTTGATCACCACAGACGGTCCTGGGATCACACTTGGTTTCAAGGCGGACCCGGTGACCATCTCCCCGTTCTGGTTCAAGGCATCCCAGTCCAAAGATTATGCGGCGAACGACGCGGATGTCTTCGGTACCCAGCTTATTGCCAAGGTCGATAAGTTGACCCTCGGCGCCTACGGCGTTTTTTACGACATGAGGACCTACCCCTTGACGAGCGTGACGTACACCAACGTTGACCCCAGCTTCAAGGCAAGAATGTTCTGGTTTGGCGGCTACGCAGACGGAAAGGTGGGGCCGATGGACATGAAGGCTGATTTTGTGATGGATAAAGGTTCGGTGAAGGACTTTGGTGCAACTGGCCATGACGAGGTGAAGTACCAGGGTTGGGTGGCACGGTTGAAACTGAGTTTCCCCGTTGAGATGTTTGAAGTCGGAGCACAAGGATTATATGGAACAGGGTCCGATGCGAAGAAGACCGCTGGTAGTGGTCTGCCGGGCTCCACAACACCCTATGGCAACAAGAGCTTCAAGGTCGGCTCCTATGTTGTTCCTCCCGGGACCGAAGAACACGTTGCCTTCGGTGCGAGCGGTTCCGGTTACTTCTTAGGCGGCAACGGGATTACCAGCCGCGGGCCTGATAACACCGCCAGCAGTGGGACCTCCCTGTCGAGGGGCGCCATCGGCGGGGTCTGGTTCGCCCAGGCTTTTGCCAGCTACAAGGTGGCCCCCTGGTATAAGGTTACCGCGATAGGATCGTATATCGGCGATACAACGAAAAACGGGAACACCGTTGGAACGGCTCGGAAGGCCAGCGGCGACCCGAGAGATGACAAAGCCATCGGTTGGGAATTGGGTCTGTTTAATGAAATCCAGATCTACAAGAACCTGAGTTGGGGCACCGTCTTTGCGTATATGATTGCGAAGGACGGCCTCGATGTCTGGAGCGCAACAGAAGGTAGAAATCTGTCCCCCCAGA
>JAZDGZ010000313.1:0-3171 GCA_043806375.1 Pseudomonadota bacterium
TGAGTCGGGGCATCAAGTCAGCGCCTTTCATCGTCCTGTTAGGGGCCGACATGCCCAGCGTACTGACAGAGGCCTCCTGCATCAGCAGTCAGGAAGAAGAAAGGAAACTCGCCGATCCGGCCTATCGGGAAGAGATTGCGGGCTATTTGGAAGGCGGTATTGTTCAATATCTTGAGAAAACCAAGAAAGAAACGATCAAAGGAGTGACACACCATGCCAACAAAGAATGAAAAGGAGAAGGAAGAGATCTTGTTTGTGGGAATTGATTTGGGTACCTCCCGATCAGCTGTTTCCACCAGCAGGGGACATCGGAAATGGATCGAAAGCTACGTAGGGTGGCCGAAGGATTTCGTGGCCAAAAAACTGCTAGGGGAACGCGTCCTGTTTGGCGAGGAGGCCCTTGCGCACAGGTTGTCCTTGCTCCTGTGCAGGCCGCTGGAGCACGGGGTTATCAGAGAAGGGACGGAAAAGGATGAGGAATCCGTGATGGAACTGATCGGGCATCTCATCCGCCTGGCCGAACCCAAGAGCGGCGATAGGATCTACACGGCGGTCGGTGTTCCGGCCGAGGCGTTGAGGGTGAACAAGAACGCCATCCGGAAGGCCGTCACGAATTATTCTGAAAAACTCATTGTGGTGTCGGAACCTTTTGCCGTCGCCTATGGGCTCAATGCCTTGGATAATGCCATGGTGATCGACATCGGCGCCGGCACCGTCGATTTCTGCATTATGCACGGAGCCGTCCCCACGGAGGAGGAGCAGAAGTCTCTCTTGACCGCCGGGGACTCAGTGGACCAAAAGCTCTATGATCTCCTTTCGGAGAAATACCCGGACGCCAATTTCACGCTCACCATGGTTCGTCGCTACAAGGAGAAATTTGCCTTTGTGGGAAACATCCAAAAGAAAGCCGAGGTGGAGATCCCGGTCCAGGGCAAGATGGTCGTCCACGACATCTCCAAGGAGATCAAGGCGGCCTGTGAGAGCATTGTGCCTGCCATGGCCGAAATGGCCATGGGAATGATTGCCAGATTTGATCCCGAATTTCAGGCGAAAGTTCGGGGCAACATCATTCTGGCCGGCGGCGGGAGCCAGATTGAAGGGATCAAAGACTATCTGAAGGCTGCCATGTCCGAGCTGGCTCCCTGCAAATTCACGTGCGTAGACGAACCGCTCTACTGTGGTTCGGACGGCGCCCTTGCGCTCGCCCAAGAGATGCCTGAGGATTACTGGGCAAAGCTGTGAGGATCCGGAGGCTGGATAGTAGAGCGAGGCGCATAGTGTAGAGCGCAAAGACCATCCTCCTGCGCTAAAGCTACGGAGGACATGGAAGGTCAAGAATTAGGGGGTAAGCGCTGAGGCACATAAGACAGAGAGCAATGAAAAAGGATTACGGAAAAAGGGGGGGGTAAGCATCATGAAGGTTGTCGCTTTTAACGGCAGCAGTCGAGAGAATGGCAATACAGCTATCTTGATGAATACTGCCTTGGAGGAACTCACAAGAGAGGGTATTGAATCCGAACTGATACAATTGGCCGGAGAATCGCTTCAGGGATGTATCGCCTGCCGCGAATGTTTTGAAAAGAAAAACAAACGATGTGCAGTTAAAAAGGACAATCTCAACAGGTACTTGGAAAAGATGCTTGAGGCCCAAGGTATTCTGCTCGGTTCGCCGGTCTATTTTACTGACGTCAGTGCCAATATGAAGGCCCTCATGGAGCGTTGCGGATATGTCTCTATCGCCAATGGCGGTCTCTTGAAGCGGAAAGTGGGTGCCGGCGTGGTTGCCGTGCGCAGGGCAGGAGCGGTGCACACCTTTGATACCTTAAATCACTGGTTTCTCATTGCCCAAATGATTGTTCCCGGGTCCAGTTATTGGAATTTGGGGATCGGCCGCAATCCTGGCGAGGTTAAAGAAGATCAGGAAGGAATTGCAACCATGAAGACCCTTGGACAGAATATGGCCTGGCTGATGAAGAAGATTTGGATGAATTCGGAGCCCGATCGTGTATGAAAAACTGTGTCATTGGGTTTGGCGCCATCGTTCGATTCATGGTATGAAAATTTCACATGCCGTGACGAACCGGCGATGCCCCATTCCCCAGGAGGAGATCGATGACGGAATACCGTATCCATCCCATCGTCGTTGGGACCAAGATCTTCGACAAGACCATGATGACCTATCAGTACGGCTACGGCGAGCAATACACGATCCCTATTTTTTGCTGGTACCTGGAAGGGGGTGACCGGCGTGTGCTGGTGGACACCGGCGAGATGCGCCCTATTCAGTCCGAGGACCGGCAGCGGGCCATCGGCGGGAGGATTTACACCTTTGAAGAGGGCCTGGCCCGCTGGGGCCTATCGCCCGGGGAGATCGACGTGGTCATCCATACCCATTTGCACAACGACCACTGCGAAAACGACTACCAGTGCACCAATGCGGTCTTTTACGTCCACGCCCGGGAACTGGCAACCATCCACGAGCCCCATCCCCTGGACTATCGCTACACGGAAGATTACGTCCTGGACGTGGAGGAGAACGGACAGATCCGCACGGTAACCGAAGACATGGAGATCGTGCCGGGTATTCGGGTCTTTCATACGCCGGCCCATTCGCCGGGCGGGCTTTCGGTGGCGGTGAACACCGCCCGGGGCACGGCGGTGATCACCGGCTTCTGTGTGATCGAAGAAAATTTTGATCCCCCCGCCCAGATCCGTGCCATGGAAATGGAGGTCATCCCGCCGGGAACCCACGTCAACGCCTATGAGGCCTATGATATTCTGCTCCGTGTCAAAAAGATGGCCCACATCCTCCTGCCCCTGCACGAGCCCAAGTTCGCCGCCATCGATACAATCGGGTAGTGTGGCGTCTCAGGATGCCTTCAGAGGCCATGCGACAGAAGCGATTGATTCAGGAACGGGGCGAATTGGCCCTGATCGAAGACGGCCGCCCTCTTCTGCACCTCGGGTATTTCAGTCTGAAAAAGGGGGAAGGCCACTATCGAGGCGGCCACTTCCATAACAGGAAGGTGGAGCATTTTTACGTCATCAGCGGACGCCTCCGTGTTCGACTCGTGGATCTGGACACGGAAGAAAGGTCGGAAGTTATACTGAAGGGGGGACAGATCGTCACCATCTACCCGAAATGCGCCCACCGTTTCGAGGCCGAGGAGG
>JAZDGZ010000314.1:0-5728 GCA_043806375.1 Pseudomonadota bacterium
GGGGGGGCCCGTCAAACCACATCTAGGCCCGACCCATGACCATGGCAAGCAGGGCCATTCGCACGAAGACGCCGTTATGGGCCTGTCGGAAATAGGCGGCATTGGGCAGGTCGTCCACGTCCGTGGTGATTTCATCGACCCTGGGGAGGGGATGCATGATGGTGATGCCCTTCTTTCCCTTCTCCAGCGTCTTTCGAGTCAGGATAAAGCCCCCCTTGAGCCGCTCATACTCGGCCTGGTCCTCGAAGCGCTCCTTCTGAATCCGGGTCATGTAGAAGACGTCCGCCTGAAGGGCATCTTCCATTGAGGCCGACTTGCGGCAGCTGATCCCCTTTGCCTTTATATCGGCAACGATTTTATCCGGCATCTGGAGGGCGTCAGGAGCGCAGAAAATGTACTCCTTTGGCGAAAAAGGTGCCAGGGCATAGGCGAGGGAATGGACGGTCCTTCCGTACTTAAGATCTCCCACCAAGGCCACCTTGAGCCCCTCCAGCGTTCCCCTTTCTTTCTGGATGGTGTACAGATCGAGAAGGGCCTGGGTCGGGTGCTGCCCGGCCCCGTCCCCGCCGTTGAGCACGGGGCTCTTCACCGCATCCGCCATGACCTTGGCCCCGCCGATCTGGGGCTGGCGCACCACGATGCAATCCACATAGCCCTCCACGGTGCGGGCGGTATCGGCCAGGGTCTCGCCCTTGGCCGCAGAGGAACTTTTCGCATCCGCCACGGTGATGGACTTGGCGCCCAGCCGCTTTATAGCGGTTTCAAATGAAAGGCGCGTCCTCGTGGACGGTTCAAGGAAAAGCACGGCCACCACCTTGTCGGCCAGGAGGTCGGAGACATGCTTGGTATTGCATAGCTCTTCCATCTTGGCGCTGACCCGCAAGATCTCCTGGATTTCCTCTTTGCTCATATTTTCCGTGGAAAGAATGTCCTTGCCTTCAAAGCTCATATCTGTCCCCTTTCTGTCTCAAATCTATTTGGTGATCGTTGTCCCGGCCTCCCCTCGAACCGCTTTCAGCAGGTTTTCAGGAGAAGTGATGATCGCCTTTTCACCGCCCCCTTCCAGGAACTGGATGATGGCCTCGACTTTCGGCTTCATGGACCCGGGCTTAAAATGCCCCTCCTCCAGGTATTGTTTGATTTCAGAAAGCATCACCTGCCGGAGCGCCTTCTGATTCGCTTCCCCGAAGTTAAGGTACACCTCGTCCACCGCCGTGCAAATGATAAAGGTCTTCGCCCCGAGGTTTCTCCCGAGCAGGGAAGAGCCCAAGTCCTTGTCGATCACCGCCTCAACGCCTTCAAGGTCCCCTTTTTCATTCCGTATGACCGGAATTCCACCTCCTCCTCCGGCGATCACGACATATCCCTGTTGAACAAGCAATCGAATGGCTTCCACTTCCAGGATCTCTTTCGGGATGGGCGAAGGCACCACCCGTCTGAACCCGCGGCCCGCATCTTCCAGCACATTCCAGCCCTTTTCCTTCTGTTTTTCAAGGGCCTCTTCTTGGGTCATGAAAGAGCCGATCGGTTTTGTCGGCTTGGCAAAAGACGGATCATCCCTGTCTACCACGGTCTGGGTCACCACCGCAACAGGCTGTTTCCCGATACCCCTTTTCCGGAACTGGTTGATAAGGGCTTTCTCGATCATGTACCCGATGGCTCCCTGCGTGTCAGCGCCGCAGATGTCGAGGGGAATCAGAGGAAGCTCGTGTATGGACAGCTCGCCTCTCCGATAGATGAACCCCACTTGCGGCCCGTTCCCGTGCGTGATCACCATGTTCATGCCCGCCTCTATCAGATCCGCCAGGTAGACCGCCGTTTCCTTCAACGCCTCATACTGGTACCAGAGAGAAATTTTGGTTTTGTCCTTGATCAGCGAATTCCCGCCAATGGCCAGAACACACAGATTAGAGTTCATCTGTTTACTCCTCTTTTCTTGGGTATGTTCCCTGTCCCCATGGGTCCCTCCAAAATCAGAGTTTTTTGAGTGCCTTGAGGATCTTTTCCGGCCTCAAAGGAAGGTCATGGATCCTGACCCCTGCAGCATCGGCCACCGCATTGGCCAGGGCGGGTGCAATGGAATTACAGGATGGTTCCCCGATACCTTTAGCCCCGAAGGGCCCTGCGCCGTCCCTGGACTCTATCATGATGGTCTTCACATGAGGGGCGTCCAGTGCCGTGGGGATGAGATATTCGGAAAAGGAAGGGGTGAGAGTAATGCCCTTCTCAAGGATCACCTCCTCTGTGAGGCCGTAGCCCATGCCATAGATGGCCCCCCCTTCAATCTGCCCCTCGGCGCTGAGGGGATTGATGGCCTGCCCCACGTCATAGCAGGCGACGAGTTTCACGACCCGGACTTTTCCCGTTTCCATGTCAACGGCCACTTCAGCGGCATGGGATCCAAAGGTGAAATCAGGAAAGACCTGGCCCTGACCCGTCTTGAAATCGATCAACTCCCTGAACGGGGCGTTGAACTGGGCCACATTATAAAGAGGAATCCCGTCCGCGGCGCAGGCCTTGACGACCCTTTCCAGGGGAAGCGCGTCGGCCGGGGCGCCACTGACGAAGACCTTCCTATCCCTGAGCACGAGATCCTTCGGGCTCGCCTCGAGCAACTCTCCCGCCTTGGTCAGGATGTTCTTCTTCACCTCCGTCGCCGCCTTGAGCGTGGCGTTGCCGGACATGTAAAGCATGCGTGTTGCCGTCGTTGTTCCCGCCAGAGGCGTCAGGGCAGTATCACCGACAAACACCTTGACATCTTCCATGGAAACGCCCAGCACTTCTGCTGCGATGGATGCCAGGGAGGAGGACTGACCGCCGCCGATGTCCTGTACCCCGCATTTGACGGTGACGCTTCCATCCAGTTCCAGACTCACGTAGGACCGGGACGTATCATGAAGAAAGGTCATCCGGCCGTAGCTCATCATGCCTGAAGCCAATCCCCTGCCGATCCTCTCTGCAGGAGAGGAAGGCTTGGACGGCTCTCCGAGGGCTTCAAGCGCTTTTTTCGCCGTCTCCTCGGTCTCCACCCCATAATTCAGAACGCGGCCCGTGGCCAGGGCATCCCCTTTATGAAGATAGTTCCTCTTTCGAATCTCAAGGGGCGACAGGTTCAGCCTCTTGGCCAGCTCATCCATCTGGGATTCATAGGCAAAGCAAACCTGGGGAGAGCCAAAGCCCCGGTTGGCGCTTGCGAAGGTGTTGTTCGTCAGGACGGTAACGGCGTCCACTTTGACGTGGGAGATCGCATACGGACCGGTGGCATTCACAGTCGAATAGAGTAGGACCCATGGGCTCAGGTAAATATGGCCTCCCGCATCTGAGATCAGTTCCGCCTCAAGGGCCTTGAGTTTTCCGTCCCTGGTGGCCCCGGTCTTGTATCTCATGACGTAGGGATGGCGCTTGCTCGTCACGAGGATCGATTCCTCCCTCGTATAGGTCATTTTTACGGGCTTGCCTGTCTTCATGGTAAGAAGGGCCAGGAAGGTTTCAACAGTGATATCCTCTTTACCTCCGAACCCGCCGCCCACCATCGGGACGATAACCCGGACCCTGTTGTGAGGAATGCCCAGGACGTCGGCGACGTTCCTGAAGTGCTCCATGACCTGGGTCGATACGCGAATGGTGATCACATCGTCCTCATCCGTCCACGCCATGCCCGACTCCGGCTCCGTAAAGGCATGCTCCACAAAGGGGACTTTGTAAGTATTTTCTACGACCACGTCGGAACGGGCAAATCCCTCCTCGACATCCCCCTTCCTTACCTTGTAGCTGCAGATGACATTGCTTTCCGATTCGCCCACGGGATAGGCGCCCGGCTTCATGGCCTCAATAGGATCGAACACCCCCGGAAGAGGCTCATAGTCCACCTTGATCAGCCTTATCGCCTCCTCAGCGATTTCCACGGTTCTTGCCGCAACCAGGGCGACGGCCTCACCCATATAGCGCACCTTTTTGTCGGCCATGACGCGGTAAAGGCCTTCAAAGCCGCCCACCTGGTGCGTTTGACCGAACCTTGTCACGGTCTGGTTGTTGGGCACGTCCTTCGCCGTCAAGACTGCCTCGACGCCGGGCAGGCTTCTCGCCTCCGTCGTGTCAATTGAGAGGATATTGGCCGCCGGATAGGCGCTTCTCAACACCTTTCCATAGAGCATGCCGGCCATCTCAAAGTCATCGGCATATCTCGTTTTTCCAAAGGCCTTGTCCCACGCATCATGTCTGGGCATGGGCTTGCCTATGATCTGATAGTCCCTTTGAAGGGATGCCTTTATGGGGTCGCCCGCCATCATCAAACTCCTACAGGATTATTCCTGAAGTCACCGCTTCAATGGCCTCAACAATCTTATTGTATCCGGTGCACCTGCAAAGGTTTCCTGAGATCGCCTCTCGGATCTCATGTCGGTCAGGCGTCGGGTTCTCGTTCAACAGGGCCTTGGCAGAGACGATCATTCCAGGCGTACAATAGCCGCACTGAATCGCCCCGTGTCGCACAAAACTCACCTGAAGGGGATCCGGGTTATCCTCTCTGCCTATGCCTCTCACGGTGATCACCTCTTTTCCCTGGGCCTGCAAGGCCGGGGTGAGGCAGGCGTTCACCGCCGTTCCACCCACCAGGACGGCACAGGCGCCGCAGTCGCCCTTTGCGCACCCGTTTTTCACTTCCTTTGCCCCCAATCGATTCCGAAGGAGATCAAGCAGGGTCTCATGGGCGGCGACTTCAGCCTCTCTCATCTCTCCGTTCAGTCTGAACGCCAATGGGTAGGTCTTCATTTCTCTTATCCTTTAAGGGCCTCCTCGATCGATCTCTTGAGCAGGACGGATGTCACCAGTCGCCTATATTGGGCTGAAGCCCGAATGTCGCTGATCGGGGAGATCTCTTCCTGGATCGCCGCCGCAGAGGCCTCGATCACCTCCCGGTCGAGCTCTTTTCCTTCGAGACGCTTTTCCACGAGGCAGGCCCGAATCGGTTTGGGCGCGACGGCTCCCAGGGCCACCCTGGCCTTCCTGCACCTCTTCCCCTCCCTCTCAAGCATCACGGCAATACTCGCCACGGATATGGCCATGGCGTTCCTCAAACCGAATTTGATATGGCTCCCCGCTGACGGATCTTTCGGCTTGGGGAAGGTTATCCGCGTCATGATCTCGTCCTCTTCCAGTACTGTCCGCCTCGGTCCCAGGAAGAATTGGTCCAGAGGAATCTCCCTCCCCCTTCCCCCCGGACGCGCACTATGAACGGTCGCCTCAAGGGCGAGCAACGGGGGCGCAGTATCCGCCGCAGGGGAGGCGTCGGCCAGGTTCCCCCCAAGCGTGGCCCGATTTCGGGTCAAGGGATTCCCCAGGGATGCGGCGGCGGACGCAAGAATGGGGCTCAGCTTTCGAATCAGGCCGGACGAGGCGACTGCTGCGATGGTCGTCAGGGCCCCGATGGAGACCATGCCTGCCTCTTCCCTGACATGGGCCAAATCCTTGAGCCCGGTGAGATCGATGATGACTTCCGGCGATATCGCCTTCGAACGGATATTAGGCATGACGTTCGTGCCGCCTGCAATGAACTTTATCCGCCCCTTTTTGCCTTCAAGGGCCTTGAAGACCTCGCCAAGATCTTTCGGGGTCACATACTCCGCGTTCATCATGGATCTCCTCTCTATCTGCTTCAGGGCATGTTCGATAAGATCTTGAATAAATCCGTTGGGCAATCGTTCGCCCTGAGGTATCGACGGGCGAATCG
>JAZDGZ010000315.1:0-4854 GCA_043806375.1 Pseudomonadota bacterium
CGGCATCTTCTTCTTTTCAATCTTTTTGACCACCTTGCCGCCGATCTTCTCACAAAGCACCTGGCGTTGGCGGACAATTTCCTTATGCCATTCGTCGTCGGACATCCCTTCGGGCTTCGGTTTTGCACTTGGGTCCGGCAGAAGCGTAGCAATCAATGCCGCCCGGCAGGCTGCCAGCGGCCGCCTCGCCGGCCAGATATGCAGCGTCGAAATATGTCCATGCCGCACATTTTTCTCATGAACCGAATCCAGTGAAGTCTGCTTCAAGGGAAAGGCGTGTTCGATCAAGCGTGGAATATCAGTCATGTTATTACCTTTTCCTCGGTCTTGAATACTTCCACATATGCGTTTTGTAAGGGAACCGGGTGCGCAAGGGGCATTTTAACAATATGGGTCAAGAAGTGTCCGTAATAGATGGTAAGATGCGGGAGCGTTAATAGCGCCCTCAGATAGGTTGCCTGCCGTGTCGGTTGATCCGGATCAGATGGACGGGCGTTAACACGGGCTGTAAAGTATTTGATCTGGACGATTTCATGCCGCGGCAGCAGGATGTGGCAAAGCTGATCAAGATCGAGCCATTTATAAGGAGTTCCGCGAACCGCGCCGAAGTAGAGATTGAAGGCATCGACATAAATGAAGGTCTTCAAGCGTGCCTCCCCCCAAAAAAGCAGGAGCCGCCTCTTTCGAGACGACTCCGCACCCTTTCGCCGAAGCTACCGGGGGGATTGACGTTTAAAGTATAAACATGATCCTTTACGGTTGTCAAGCGTTCTTTCATATTGCAGCCTGTCCGATTTCTTTGGCGCTGATCAAAACGCTACCCTTGTTTCTGGCCAGCAGGCTTCCGAATGGATCCTGGACACGAACGAGTCTGGGGTTCGGGGTGGCACAATCATATACCACATAGAACCAGTACCCTTCCCGCATGTTGCAGGCCCTGGCCCACTCGTTGGCAGAAACCTCTATATCGCCCGTTCCGGCACGACCTTTGACCTCGATCGCCCGCTTCTCCTTTTCCGGCCTCAGGGAGAGGAGGTCGAAACCGGGATTGTCCGGCAGTCCTGCCGCACGGGCACGCTCCGGCGTGTGGACTTCCAATACCTTGGCGCCGGCCGCTTCTTCAAAGGCCCGGGCGATCTTCATGGCAACCATCTCCACATTGACTTCATGCTGCTCCCGGTCTGCCGGATCGGCAGAAGGCACGACGAGGGCATGCACTATGAACATAACCGCTCCAGGGACGATAAGTTCCGGTTTGCGCCGCAAGACGATAAGGGCGTTTTCACGACGACCGGATAGTCGGCGCTGTTGCCGTTTTACCTCTTCCAACGCCTCGATTGCCTTGCGATTGCCGGTTCGGGCCTTTTCAGCGTGTCTGGTTCGGGCATTGGCAAGTTCGGCCTCCTGGTAGTCGAATCCGCGCTGGATAAAGCCCTCCCACTCCGGGATACTGTCCAGCAAACGCTGTTTATGTTCAAGGGCCAATTCACGGGCAACCCGTTCGGAAAGGAAAGCGCGGGCCAGTTCCTTCTGGTCATTTGCCGTAACGGCCATACGCTGTGCGGATGCGGGCAGGCCGCTGCCGCCCTTTAGGAGCAATAGATGTTCAACCGGACAGAGAGCCATCTCCGCCCCTTCATATTGCTTCACGCCGACCAGGCGGAAGTCCAATACTTCTTCTCTGGCAAAGTCCGGAATTTCCGGCTCGGCCTTGCGGACGATATGAATAAGGGCCATATGAAAAAGATGGGGTTTTTCGGCGGCTGGATCATTAAAGATCGCGCCGTGTTTGCCTTGATCCGCCAGACGATCACTCACCAGGGACCGGAAGCGTTCGAAGACCGGCTCGCCGGGATGGACCCAAACGACGTCTTTTCGGTCTGAGGGCCGTGAAACGGACAACCGGTCCATAGCCTTTTCGGGGTATAATTCCAGCACCGGCAAGAGCAGGTCCATTGCACCCAATCGCCTCGGATGGAAGGAGAAAATATTGTCCAGGTCTCCTTCGATGTCGATGTCCACAAGCGGTGCGGACTGCTCAATGTACTGCCGCACATACCCCGGCAGCAGGCGGAAATAAACTTCCTGCTCCATTCCGATACGTAGTCGCGGCAGCTTCTCGGCAACGTCGCCGCCACCGCCATAAAGGGATTTTTCGCGTTCGGCAAGAGCCTGGATCTGCTCTTTTGTCAGGCGGCCGTCTAACTCGCGGGCAACGGCTTCAGCGTCCTCGGTAACAGCAAGTTCCATGTATTGCTTAATGGATACGCCTTCAAAAAAACGGCCGATGCAGTCAAAGACCTTGTCGGACTGGAGTTCCTTACGGATCTTTTCCAGTTTGTCGAGAAGGACCTTGAGCACCTTGCCCTCACGGGTTGAAGGCGCGACAAGGTTTAAAATAATCACCGGGTCGTGTTTTTGGCCGTATCGATGGATGCGCCCCATCCGCTGTTCCAGGCGGGCCGGGTTCCAGGGCACATCGTAGTTGATCATGATCCAGCAGAACTGGAGGTTGATGCCTTCACCCGCAGCATCGGTACAGATAAGAAACCGCGCCCCCCCATCAATGATCGGCTTGCGGAAACGTTCGACCTCTTCCTCACGCAGGGTGTAATGCATTCCGCCGTGAATCCGGGCAATCTGATCCGTATATCCCATACCGCTCAGTCGTCTGACAAGGAATTCCAACGTGTCGCGATGCTCGCTAAAGACGATGAACTTTTCTGCACCAAACTTGGTATCGGTCAGAACTTCCCGAAGCTTCTCGAATTTGGATTCCAGGCCGGTATCGAAAACCTGCTTCGAAAGGTCAAGGAGGCGCCGGACCTGTTCCTTTTCTGCCAGGAGATCCGCCAGGGATGCAGCGATGACACCCTGGAGGAGTTTATCCTCCACGACCTCGTTTTCCTCTCGGCCCTCTTCAGGGGTTTCGTCGTCAGCAGTTTTTACATCCAGAATGTCATCTTCCCGGCGAAGGCGTTGTTGCCGGATGACAAGCTGCTCCGGAGTCAACCCGCCGTCCTGTATGTCTGCGATGAACCTGTCTAACTTTTCAATGCGTCGCTCGAATGACCGCAGGAGGGCATAGGTCGAACTTGCCAGACGACGCTGAAAAACGCTCATGGCCAGCCGTGCGGCCTCTCGGTTCAGAAGTTTGGCCTTATTGTAAACGAATCGCAGGTAGTCCGTTGTTTCGTCGTAGAGCTTCTGTTCGCTGATATCTCCCTGGCTTAAATCATAGCCCAGTGTGTCTGAAATCCGTTTAGGATAAAGGGGACGACCATCGGTGTGAACCATTTCCTCCTTTGTACGCCGAATGAAGTGGGCCCGGCGCTGATCGGCCGGATACTCACCGAAGGCTTCCATGGTGGCGAGCATTTCCGGTTCTAAAAGTCGCCAGAGGGCGTAATAGGGGTAATCTTTACCCATGTGCGGCGTGGCCGTAAGCAGCAAGAGGTGGTGCGCGCACCAGTCCAGTCGCCAGCGATCGTCATCGCCTTTTACACCCGATAGGGCTTCGGCCAGACAGTAGCGCTCGGTCTTTCGTATGCGCAAGTCCGGACCGAGGTTTGCTGCCAGCTTGTGGGCTTCGTCGAAGATGACGAGATCATAGGGAGCAACGTTCGAATCTTTCAAACGCGCAAAAACCCGCGGACTCGCCAGCGTGTCCATACTAATAATGATGCGATCACCCGACTCTCCTATAAAGGGATTCTCATGGCGGGCGTCGCTGCCGCTGACGATGTAGAACGGGAGGCTGAAAAGGGTCAGGAGTTCGCGCCTCCAGTTCCCTACCAGGCCGGCGGGCGTGACGATGAGAATTCGTTTGAGGAGACGTCTTGAGAGCATTTCGCGGATGTAAAGACCGGACATGATGGTTTTCCCTGCACCGGCATCATCGGCTAAAAGGAATCGAAGTCGTGCCTGTTTGATCATGTGATCGTAGACGGCGATGCGCTGGTGAGGGAGGGGGTCAATACTGGAGATTTCGGTGGCAAAAGCGGGATTTGCGAGATGGCCGAAGGAGAGCCTTTCGCCTTCGGCAAGCACTTTGACGATTTCCGGTTTTGCGGTGAAGTCGAGGGCTGTTGTAATTTTTCCTTCTTGGTGACCGTAAGCTGCCGTTGTTCCCCTGCGGGTCATTTTCAGTTGAAGGAGCCGGTTCCAGGAAAGTTGCGACGGCTTTGTCTGGCCGTTTTCCCAGCGATTGACGGTGGCAAAGGAAACACCTAGCTCCTTGGCCAATGATTGCTGGGTAAGGCCAAAATTGGCCCGAAGCTGCTTGATTCGGTAAGGGTAATCGTCACCAGGCAGGTACCCTATGAAGAAATTGTCAGCCATTAATGTTTGCTATCTCCTCTATCCGGCAGAAGATTGAGCCCGAATATAGCATATGTTATATTTGTTGTCAATGATGCACGCGACTGGCCTTTATTTTTTATCTGTTCGTTCAATTCATTGTAACTTTTTCCTGACACTTTGCTCAGCTTTCCTGAAAAGAAATTCATCCATTGCACCCGGTCAAAACTCAGTGGATCTAATTTTTCAACTTGCTATTACCCTCTTTTTTGTTAAATAAGTAACATGCTCACATAAATATCAAATAAGGAGGTAAGAATGGCACCTGCTGGAAATAGAGGGATTGACGATCTGACCCAATTTGCCATGAAAGCCCTGCAACGCATAGGTGAAGAATCACTAAAATTTTATGGTAAGGGCGATCATAATGTAAAATTTGATGAAGAGCTGGTAACAACGGCGGAACTTCATTTAACCCGGCTATTTCTGGATCAGCTTCAGCAAAAGTTTCCTGAACATCAGGTGCTTGAATCCTATAATGAAAACCGTGCATAC